>NZ_JBMRBK010000026.1:0-12238 GCF_057351765.1 Trinickia sp.
AGTGCCGACGTGGTGAAATTGGTAGACACGCTATCTTGAGGGGGTAGTGGCGAAAGCTGTGCGAGTTCGAGTCTCGCCGTCGGCACCAAAGTTATCCAATGCCAGCCGCATGCTTCGCTTCGGCTGGCATTGTCACTTCTGGGGTTTGCTTGCGGCATGCTTGCAATGCCATGACGAAGTGGTTTTCGATCGCGGATGCACCAGTTTCTCCGTGGCACTCAGAACCAACCGATAGAGGATAGTCTTGAACCTCGCAGCCTACTTCCCCGTTCTGTTATTCCTTCTCGTGGGCCTGGGTTTAGGCATTGCGCTTGTCAGCATTGGCAAGATCCTCGGTCCGAACAGGCCCGACAGTCAAAAGAATTCGCCTTACGAGTGCGGCTTCGAGGCATTCGAAGACGCGCGCATGAAGTTCGACGTGCGTTACTACCTCGTGGCCATCCTCTTCATCATTTTCGATATCGAGACCGCGTTCCTGTTTCCGTGGGGCGTTGCCCTGCGCGACATCGGCTGGCCCGGCTTCATGGCGATGATGATTTTCCTGCTCGAACTCCTGCTGGGCTTTGCCTACATCTGGAGGAAGGGCGGACTCGATTGGGAGTGATGGGTTAATCGCCGGTGTCTCGCGGAGGGCCAAGCGCCGGTCGTTCCGCCTGGAGTGCAAAGCAAATGAGTATCGAAGGGGTCTTGAAGGAAGGGTTTGTCACCACCACGGCTGACAAGCTGATCAACTGGACGCGCACGGGCTCGCTCTGGCCCATGACGTTCGGTCTCGCATGTTGCGCGGTCGAGATGATGCATGCGGGCGCGGCCCGCTACGACCTCGACCGCTTCGGCGTGGTGTTCCGCCCGAGCCCGCGCCAGTCGGACGTCATGATCGTCGCCGGCACGCTGTGCAATAAGATGGCACCGGCGCTGCGCAAGGTGTACGACCAGATGGCCGAGCCGCGCTGGGTCATTTCGATGGGTTCGTGCGCGAACGGCGGCGGTTACTACCACTACTCGTATTCGGTTGTGCGGGGATGCGACCGCATCGTGCCCGTCGACGTCTACGTGCCCGGCTGTCCGCCGACCGCGGAGGCGTTGGTCTACGGCGTGATCCAGCTGCAAGCGAAGATCCGGCGTACCAGCACCATCGCCCGTCAATAAGCCTGAGGCTCCCCACAATATGGCAAGCAAACTCGAGACCCTCAAAGCGAACCTCGAGACGGCCTTCGGCGGCCGTCTTTCGAGCCTAACCGAATCGGTCGGCGAATTGACGATCGTCGTCAAGGCGGACGACTTCCTGGATATCGCGAAGCGTCTGCGCGACGACCGCGCGCTCGGGTTCGAGCAACTGATCGATCTGGCTGGCGTCGACTATCAGACCTATGGCGACGGCGCCTACGACGGCCCGCGCTTCGCGGCCGTGCTCCATCTGCTGTCGGTATCGAACAACTGGCGTCTTCGCGTGCGCGTGTTCGCCCCCGACGATGAAATGCCGATCGTCCCGTCCGTCGTCGACATCTGGAATTCGGCGAATTGGTACGAACGCGAGGCGTTCGACCTTTACGGCATCGTCTTCGAAGGCCATCCGGATCTGCGCCGCATTCTGACCGACTACGGTTTCATCGGACATCCGTTCCGCAAGGATTTCCCTGTCTCCGGTTACGTCGAGATGCGTTATGACCCGCAAGAGCAGCGCGTCGTCTATCAGCCGGTGACGATCGAGCCGCGCGAAATCACGCCGCGCGTGATCCGCGAGGATCGCTACGGCGGCATGAAACACTGAGAGAGCGCCATGGCAGAGATCAAGAACTACACGCTCAACTTCGGCCCGCAGCACCCGGCAGCGCACGGCGTGCTGCGCCTCGTGCTCGAGCTCGATGGCGAAGTCATCCAGCGCGCCGATCCGCATATCGGCCTGCTGCATCGCGCGACCGAAAAGCTCGCCGAGAGCAAGACCTTCATTCAATCCGTGCCCTACATGGACCGCCTCGACTATGTGTCGATGATGGTCAACGAGCACGGCTATGTGCTCGCGATCGAAAAGCTGCTCGGCATCGATGTGCCGATCCGCGCGAAATACATCCGGGTGCTGTTCGACGAAGTCACGCGCGTGCTGAACCACCTCATGTGGATCGGCGCGCACGCGCTCGACGTCGGCGCAATGGCCGTGTTCCTTTATGCGTTCCGTGAGCGTGAAGACCTGATGGACGTCTACGAGGCGGTCTCGGGCGCGCGCATGCATGCAGCGTATTATCGGCCGGGCGGCGTCTATCGCGATCTGCCTGACGCGATGCCGCAATACAAGGCATCGAAGATTCGCAACGCGAAGGCGCTCGAACGGATGAACGAGGCGCGCCAAGGCTCGGTGCTCGATTTCATCGACGATTTCTTCACGCGCTTTCCGACCTGCGTCGACGAGTACGAAACGCTGCTCACCGACAATCGCATCTGGAAGCAGCGCCTCGTCGGTATCGGCGTCGTGAGTCCGGAGCGCGCGCTGCAGCTCGGCATGACGGGGCCGATGTTGCGCGGCTCGGGCATCGAATGGGATTTGCGCAAGAAGCAGCCGTACGAAGTCTACGACCAGATGGATTTCGATATTCCCGTTGGCGTGAACGGCGATTGCTACGACCGGTATCTGGTACGGGTCGAGGAAATGCGCCAGTCGACGCGCATCGCGAAGCAGTGCATCGAATGGCTACGCAAGAATCCCGGCCCCGTGATGATCGACAATCACAAGATCGCGCCGCCTTCGCGCGTTGCGATGAAGTCGAACATGGAAGAGCTGATTCACCACTTCAAGCTCTTCACGGAGGGTTTCCATGTGCCCGAAGGCGAGGCGTATGCGGCCGTCGAGCATCCGAAGGGCGAGTTCGGCATCTACTTGATCTCGGACGGCGCGAACAAGCCGTACCGGCTCAAGATTCGCGCGCCGGGCTACGCACATCTCGCAGCGCTCGACGAAATGGCGCGTGGCCATATGATCGCGGACGCTGTCACGATCATCGGTACGCAGGACATCGTGTTCGGCGAAATCGACCGCTGAGCGCCTGGCCGTATGTTGCGCGTCCCAGGCGGGGCGCCGCAGACGGCGAGCGCCGCGGGTCGCAAAGAACGCCGGGTCCGCCGCCACGGCTGGGCAAGCAGGAAACGGGTGGCGGGTTTTCGTTCGGTAGGTATTGAAAGAGTCGTGTCTGAAAATGATCTCAGCTGAAGGCCTGAAAGAAATCGATCGCGCGGTGGCGAAGTATCCCGCCGATCAGAAACAGTCCGCCGTGATGTCGGCGTTGGCCGTCGCTCAGGAAGAGCACGGCTGGCTCTCGCCCGAGCTCATGCAGTTCGTCGCGGACTACCTCCAGATGCCGGCCGTGGCCGTGCAGGAGGTGGCGACGTTCTACACCATGTACGAGACCTCGCCTGTCGGCAAGCACAAGATCACGCTTTGCACGAATCTGCCCTGCCAGCTCGGTCCCGATGGCGGTGCCGAGAGCGCGGCCGAGTACCTGAAGCAAAAGCTTGGCATCGACTTCGGCGAGACCACGCCCGACGGCAAGTTCACGCTCAAGGAAGGCGAGTGCATGGGCTCGTGCGGCGACGCCCCGGTACTGCTCGTGAACAACCACCGTATGTGCAGCTTCATGAGCCGCGAGAAGATCGACCAGCTGCTCGAGGAGCTTTCGAAATGACGTCATTGCACGATCGCCATATCAAACCGCTGATTCTCGCGGGCCTTAACGGCGAGAACTGGCACCTCGAAGACTACGTCGCGCGCGGCGGCTACAAGCAACTGCGCCGTATTCTCGAAGAGAAGATTCCGCCGGAGCAGGTCATTGCCGACGTGAAGGCGTCGGGCTTGCGCGGCCGCGGCGGTGCCGGCTTTCCGACCGGCCTCAAATGGAGCTTCATGCCGCGCCAGTTTCCGGGGCAGAAGTATCTCGTATGCAACTCGGACGAAGGCGAGCCCGGCACGTTCAAGGATCGCGACATCCTGCGCTGGAATCCGCATTCGCTGATCGAGGGAATGGCCATCGGCGCATACGCGATGGGCATCACGGTCGGCTACAACTACATTCACGGCGAGATCTGGGAAGTCTACAAGCGCTTCGAAGAGGCGCTTGACGAGGCTCGCCGCGCGGGCTTTCTGGGCGAGAACATCCTCGGTTCGGGTTTCTCGTTCGAGCTCTATGCGCACCATGGCTACGGCGCTTACATTTGCGGCGAAGAGACGGCGCTGCTCGAATCGCTCGAAGGCAAGAAGGGCCAGCCTCGCTTCAAGCCGCCGTTCCCGGCGAGCTTCGGCGTGTACGGTAAGCCCACGACGATCAACAACACCGAAACGTTCGCGGCCGTGCCGTTCCTGCTCGAGATCGGGCCGCAGGCCTATCTTGAACTGGGCAAGCCGAACAACGGCGGCACCAAGATCTTCTCCGTGTCGGGCGACGTCGAGCGTCCCGGCAACTATGAAGTGCCGCTCGGCACGCCGTTCGCCACCCTCATGGAGCTGGCCGGCGGCATGCGCGGCGGCAGGAAGCTGAAGGCGGTCATTCCGGGCGGCTCGTCCGCGCCGGTCGTGCCGGGCGACATCATGATGCAAACCGATCTCGACTACGATTCGATCGCCAAGGCCGGGTCGATGCTGGGTTCGGGCGCCGTCATCGTCATGGACGAGACACGCTGCATGGTGCGCTCGCTGCTGCGCCTGTCGTACTTCTACTATGAAGAGTCGTGCGGCCAGTGCACGCCGTGCCGCGAAGGCACGGGCTGGCTGTGGCGCGTCGTCAACCGCATCGAGCACGGCCAAGGTCGCCAGGAAGACCTCGACCTGTTGAACTCGGTGGCGGAGAACATCATGGGCCGCACCATCTGCGCGCTGGGAGACGCCGCCGCGATGCCGGTGCGCGGCATGCTCAAGCACTACTGGGACGAATTCGCATATCACGTCGAGCACAAGCGCTGCCTGGTCGGGCCGCACGCGGGTGTGCCGGCGGCGGCTGACGCGGCGCTCGCTTGACGCGGCGCGCGAAAGATCGATCGAGCGGTAAATAGGTTAAGGACCATTCACCATCATGGTTGAACTTGAAATAGACGGGAAGAAGGTCGAGGTGCCCGAAGGCAGCATGGTGATCCAGGCTGCGCATAAGGTCGACACGTACATTCCTCACTTCTGCTATCACAAGAAGCTTTCTATCGCGGCCAACTGCCGGATGTGTCTCGTCGAAGTCGAGAAGATGCCGAAGGCTGTTCCCGCCTGCGCCACGCCGGTCTCGGCGGGCATGGTCGTGCGCACGACGTCCGAGAAGGCCGTCAAGGCGCAGCAATCGGTGATGGAATTCCTGCTCATCAATCACCCGCTCGACTGCCCGATCTGCGATCAGGGCGGCGAGTGCCAGTTGCAGGACCTCGCAGTCGGCTACGGCAAGTCCGCGTCGCGTTACAGCGAGGAAAAGCGCGTGGTGTTCCACAAGAACGTCGGCCCGCTGATCTCGATGGAAGAGATGACGCGCTGCATCCACTGCACGCGCTGCGTGCGCTTCGGCCAGGAAGTGGCCGGCGTCATGGAGCTGGGCATGCTCGGCCGCGGCGAGCACTCGGAAATCACGACGTTCGTCGGCAAGACCGTCGATTCCGAACTTTCGGGGAACATGATCGATCTGTGCCCGGTCGGCGCGCTGACGAGCAAGCCGTTCCGCTATAGCGCCCGCACGTGGGAGCTCTCGCGCCGCAAGTCGGTGAGCCCGCACGATTCCGTGGGCGCCAATCTCGTCGTGCAGGTGAAGAACAACCGCGTGATGCGCGCGCTGCCGCTCGAGAACGAAGCGATCAACGAGTGCTGGATTTCGGACAAAGACCGTTTCTCGTACGAAGCGCTCAGTAGCGAGGAGCGTCTGACGCAGCCGATGATCAAGCAAGGCGGCCAGTGGCTCGAGACGGACTGGCCCACGGCGCTCGAATATGCAGCCAAGGCGCTCAAGGGTATCAGCGGGGAACACGGCGCCAATGCGCTCGCGCTGCTCGGTAGTCCGCACAGCACCGTCGAAGAACTGTTCTTGTTGAAGGCGCTCGGCAACGCGCTCGGCACCCCGAACGTCGATTTCCGCCTGCGTCAATCCGATTTCTCGGCAGCGTCGGCCGGAGCGCCGTGGCTCGGTATGCCGATCGCCGATTTGTCGCTCGTCGACGGCGGGTTCGTCATTGGTTCGTTCCTGCGCCGCGATCATCCGCTGTTGGCTGCGCGCCTGCGCCAGGCCGCACGGACCGGAGCGAAGCTGCATCTGCTGCAAGCCACGGCCGATAAATCGCTGATCCCGAGCGCGAAGACGATCGTCGCCGCGCCGTCGGCCTGGCTCGACGCGCTGGCCGGTGTCGCCGCGGCGGTCTCGCAGCTGCGCGGCGCCGCCCTGCCGGAAGGCTTGGGTGGGACCGAGGCAAACTCCGCCGCGAAGGATGTCGCCGCAGCATTGACGAGCGGCGAGCGCCGTGTCGTGCTGCTCGGCAACGGCGTGGTCCAGCATCCGGACTTCGCCCGCATCCATGCGTTGGCGCACTGGATCGCGGATCAGACCGGCGCGACGCTCGGTTTCCTGACCGAAGCGGCGAATACCGTCGGCGGCCATATCGTCGGCGCGTTGCCCGGTGCGGGCGGCCTCAACGCTCACGACGCATTCGCTTCGCCGCGCAAGGGCTACGTGCTGCTCAATCTCGAGCCCGAATTCGATACGGCCAACCCCGCGCAGGCACTCGCGGCACTGGGGCAAGCCGAAACGGTCGTGATGCTCTCGTCGTTCAAGACCGGCACCGAATATGCCGACGTGTTGCTGCCGATCGCGCCGTTCACCGAGACGGCCGGCGCGTTCGTCAACGCGGAAGGCACGCTGCAGGCGTTCAACGGCGTGGTGCGCCCGCTTGGCGAAGCGCGGCCGGCATGGAAGGTGTTGCGCGTGCTGGGCAATGTGTTGGGCCTGCCGGGCTTCGATTACGACACGGTCGAGGATGTCCGTGCCGCTGCAGTGCCCGATGGTGCGATCTCGGCGCAATTGTCGAATCGCGCGAACGCAGCGCTGGCCCAAGGTGGCGCGCGCGCGTTGAAAGTGGAGAAGGGCGCGCTCGAGCGCATCTCGGACGTGCCGATCTACCATGCGGACCCGCTCGTGCGCCGCGCACCGTCGCTGCATCTGACGGCAGCCGCGCGTGTCGCGAATACGGTCGGCTTGCCCGCGGCGCTGTTCGATCAGCTCGGATTGAAAGAGGGCGATGCCGTGCGCGTGCGCCAGGGCGATCGTGCCGTGGTGGCTAGCGCAACGCGCGACGCGGACCTGGCTGAGACGGCCGTGCGCGTGTCGGCGGCGACGCCCGTCGGCGCGGCACTCGGCGGCCTCATCGGTGAACTGCTGGTGGAGAAGGCGTAAATGAGCTTGTTCGATACGATCAACGCGGGCGGCAGCGAGGTGCTCGGTGCGGCATGGCCCACGGTCTGGGCGCTCGTGCGCATCGTCGTGGTGGCGGTCGCCGTTTTGCTCTGCGTGGCCTATCTGATCCTCTGGGAGCGCAAGCTGATCGGCTGGATGCACGTGCGTCTCGGTCCGAACCGCGTCGGCCCCGCCGGTCTCCTGCAGCCGATCGCGGACGTGCTGAAGCTGCTTTTGAAGGAAGTGATTCAGCCGAGTGCGGCGAACCGGTGGCTCTACGTCATCGCGCCGATCATGACGGTGGTGCCGGCTTTCGCGGTCTGGGCCGTCATTCCGTTTCAGGCCAAAGCCGTGCTCGGCGACATCAACGCGGGCCTGCTGTATGTGATCGCGATCTCGTCGATCGGCGTGTACGGCGTGATTCTCGCGGGCTGGGCATCGAACTCGAAGTACGCGTTTCTCGGCGCGATGCGCGCCGCGGCGCAGATGGTCTCGTACGAAGTGTCGATGGGCTTCGCGCTGGTGGTCGTGCTGATGACTTCGGGCAGCCTGAACCTCTCGGACATCGTCACCTCGCAAGAGCGCGGCATCTTCGCGAGCCACGGCATCACGTTCCTCTCCTGGAACTGGCTGCCGCTCTTGCCCGTGTTCGTCGTCTATTTCATCTCGGGCATCGCCGAGACGAACCGCCACCCGTTCGATGTGGTGGAAGGGGAGTCGGAGATCGTCGCGGGCCACATGATCGATTACTCGGGTATGGCGTTCGCGCTGTTTTTCCTCGCCGAGTACATCAACATGATCGTGATCTCGGCGCTCGCGGCCACGCTTTTCCTCGGCGGCTGGAGTGCGCCGTTCGGGTTCCTGTCCTTCATCCCGGGTATTTTCTGGCTCGTCCTGAAGGTGTTTCTGCTGCTGTCCGTGTTCATCTGGGCGCGCGCCACATTCCCGCGTTATCGCTATGACCAGATCATGCGTCTGGGCTGGAAAGTGTTCCTGCCCGTGTGCATTCTCTGGGTCGTCGTGGTCGGGTTCTGGATCATGTCGCCGCTGAACATCTGGAAATGAGGGGCGCGAAGCAAATGAACGCAATCCAAAACTTCTTCAAGACGTTTTTTCTGACCGAGCTGCTGAAAGGGCTTGCGCTGACGGGTCGCTACACGTTCAAGCGCAAGTTCACGGTGCAGTTCCCCGAAGAGAACACGCCGATCTCGCCGCGGTTTCGCGGCCTGCATGCGCTGCGCCGGTATGAAAACGGCGAAGAGCGCTGCATCGCATGCAAGCTTTGCGAGGCCGTGTGCCCCGCGATGGCGATCACGATCGAATCGGAGACGCGCGCCGACAACACTCGGCGCACGACACGCTACGACATCGATCTGACCAAATGTATTTTCTGCGGTTTTTGCGAAGAAAGCTGCCCCGTCGATTCGATCGTGGAAACACACATTCTCGAATATCACGGCGAAAAGCGCGGCGATCTGTATTTCACGAAAGACATGCTGCTCGCAGTCGGCGATCGCTATGAAACGGAGATCGCCGCATCGAAGGCGGCGGATGCGCCGTATCGGTAACACGCACTGGCCTGACCGTTGTTGACGTGGCGCGGGAGCCGGCCTCGACTCCCGCGGCATGTGCGGCGTGCTGCCTACGAAACCCAGCCTGACGATGGGCTAACGATGAACCGGTAATCATGGAATTCACTACCGTACTGTTCTACATCTTCGCGCTGCTCCTGACTGTGTCGGGGCTGAAGGTGATCACGTCGCGCAACCCCGTGGGGTCAGCGCTTTTTCTCGTGCTCGCGTTCTTCAATGCGGCCGCCATCTGGATGCTGCTCGAGGCGGAGTTCCTCGCCATTTTGCTCGTGCTGCTGTACGTCGGCGCGGTGATGGTGCTCTTCCTGTTCGTCGTGATGATGCTCGATATCAACCTCGACGTGCTGCGCAAAGACTTCAGGCGCTTCGTGCCGATGGCGACGATCGTCGGCGCGATCATCGTCGTCGAGACGGCGCTGATCCTCTGGCACGGCTACGGTGCGACGGCCACGCCGGTGCACGACGTGACGGCGGCCGGCGGTGCCGCGGGGGTGGGTGGCGCGGCCGTCATGTCGAACACGTATCTGATCGGCAAGGTCATCTATACGGACTACGTGTTCGCGTTCGAAGTCGCGGGCCTCGTGCTGCTCGTCGCGATCATCGCGGCGATCGCGCTAACCGCGCGCAAGGGTAAGGACAGCAAGCGCCAGCGCGTGTCCGACCAAGTGAAGGTGCGCGCGAAAGACCGCGTGCGTCTCGTGAAGATGCCCGCGGAGAAGGCGCTTGAAACGGCTCAGGGCCCCCAGGCGCCGGGTGAAGCGGGCGCGAACGTGGGTGCCGGTGCCGTCGGCCACAACGGCTGAGCGTCGAGGAGAAAAACATGTTGACCCTGGCTCATTACCTCGTACTTGGCGCGATCCTCTTTTCGATCGGCGTCGTCGGCATTTTCCTGAACCGTCGCAACGTCATTATCATCCTGATGGCGATCGAGCTCATGCTGCTCGCGGTGAATACGAATTTCGTCGCGTTCTCGCATTACCTCGGCGACGTGCACGGGCAGATCTTCGTCTTCTTCGTGCTGACGGTGGCCGCGGCCGAAGCGGCGATCGGCCTCGCGATTCTGGTGACTCTGTTCCGTACCCTCGACACGATCAACGTCGAGGATCTCGATCAGCTCAAAGGTTAAATTCAGGCACTGCGGTTATGTCCACGACACTCAATGAAAACCTGCTGCTGGCGGTCCCGCTCGCACCGCTCGCCGGCTCGCTGATTGCCGGGCTTGCCGGCAAGGCGGTGGGGCGCAAGGGAAGCCACCGCGTCACGATCCTCGGCGTGCTGATCTCGTTCATTCTCTCGTCGATCGTCTTTTTCGACGTCGTGAATGGCGCGAGCTTCAACGCCACCGTCTACGAATGGATGAACGTCGGCTCGCTGAAGTTCGAAGTCGGCTTCCTCGTCGATTCGCTGACGGCCATGATGATGTGCGTGGTGACCTTCGTGTCGCTGATGGTGCACATCTACACGATCGGCTACATGGCTGACGACGATGGTTACGAGCGCTTCTTCTCGTACATCTCGCTCTTCACCTTCTCGATGCTGATGCTCGTGATGAGCAACAACTTCCTGCAGCTGTTCTTCGGCTGGGAGGCGGTGGGCCTGGTCTCGTACCTGCTGATCGGTTTTTACTTCACGCGGGAAAGCGCGATCTACGCCAACATGAAGGCGTTCCTCGTGAACCGTGTCGGTGACTTCGGCTTTCTGCTCGGCATCGGCCTCTTGCTCGCGTTTGCCGGCTCGATGAACTATGGCGAGGTGTTCGCCAAGCGCACGGAGCTTGCCGCGCTGAGCTTTCCCGGCACGCACTGGGGCCTCTTGACCGTCGCCTGCATTTGCCTCTTCATCGGCGCAATGGGTAAATCGGCGCAGTTCCCGTTGCACGTGTGGCTGCCCGATTCGATGGAAGGCCCCACGCCGATTTCCGCGCTGATTCACGCCGCAACGATGGTGACGGCCGGCATCTTCATGGTGACGCGCATGTCGCCGCTGTTCGAGCTTTCCGACACGGCGCTCTCGTTCATCATGGTGATCGGTGCGATCACGGCGCTGTTCATGGGCTTTCTCGGTATCGTTCAAAACGACATCAAGCGCGTGGTCGCTTACTCGACGCTCTCGCAGCTCGGCTATATGACCGCCGCGCTCGGCGCCTCGGCCTATTCGGTCGCCGTCTTCCATCTGATGACGCACGCGTTCTTCAAGGCGTTGCTGTTCCTCGGCGCGGGCTCGGTCATCATCGGGATGCACCACGATCAGGACATGCGCAACATGGGCGGCCTGCGCAAATACATGCCGATCACCTGGATCACGTCGCTGATCGGTTCGCTCGCGCTGATCGGCACGCCGTTCTTCTCCGGCTTCTACTCGAAGGATTCGATCATCGACGCGGTTGGGCTCTCGCATCTGCCGGGCGCGGGCTTCGCCTACTTCGCGGTGGTCGCAAGTGTCTTCGTGACGGCGCTCTATTCGTTCCGGATGTACTTCCTCGTCTTCCACGGCGAGGAGCGTTTCCGCCATCCGCAGGACTTCGGCAACGGTCATGGCGCCGAAGCGTCCGCGCACGCTAGCCATGACGATGGCCATGGTCACGACGCGCATGACGATCACGGCCACGGGCATGAACCGCACGAGACGCCCTGGGTCGTGACGTTGCCGCTCGTGCTGCTCGCGATTCCGTCGGTCGTCATCGGTGCGATCGCGATCGGCCCGATGATCTTCGGCGGATTCTTCGACCATGGCGTCGCGTTCGAGAAGGTCATCTTCATCGGCGAGAATCATCCGGCCATCGAGGAGATGTCGAAGGAATTCCAGGGCTGGTTCGCGATGGGCCTTCACTCGGTATCGGCCTTGCCGCTGTGGCTGGCGCTTGCCGGCATCGTGACGGCATGGTTCCTGTATCTCAAGCGCCCGGACCTGCCGGCTGTGATCCGTCGCGCGTTCGGGCCGATCTACACATTGCTCGACAACAAGTACTACATGGACAAGATCAACGAAGTCGTCTTCGCCAAGGGCGCGGTGCTGATCGGCCGCGGGCTCTGGAAAGAGGGCGATGTCGTGGTCATCGACGGTCTCGTCAACGGAAGCGCGCGCTTCATCGGCTGGTTCGCGCGAGTGATCCGCTTCCTGCAATCCGGTTACATCTACCACTACGCGTTCGCCATGATTATCGGCATGCTGGGGCTCCTTACCCTGTTTGTAACGCTCGGCGGCAAATAAGGCGGGGGACACTTAATGCACTCTTTTCCGATTCTTAGTACC
>NZ_JBMRBK010000027.1:0-18122 GCF_057351765.1 Trinickia sp.
CAGTTCAATACCTGTTACTGTTTTCGACTCTTACGAGTCGGTCGCTCACTCAACGTACTGACGTGTTTTCGATTCCATCCATTGCTGGATAGCTCGAAACCTTCCTCAATACTGTGTGAGACTTGATACTTTCGCTTATGCACGTCACTCCGAAGAGTCACGCGCCGCTCGCCGCATCAAGTGCCCACACTTATCGACTGTGAATTGTTAAAGATCGCGTCGCTCAACCGCTTGCCGCCATCACCACCCGGCTCACCGTCTTGCGTTGCTGCTTAAGCAGCAGAGAAGCGAGATTATGCAGCCCTTCTCGTACATCGTCAACTGGTTTTTGGCGCCACCTTGCTGCTATCCCAAAACCGGCCAAACCCGCGCTGCACATCGACTTCCCAAGCTTCGCGCCTCGTTGCCGAATGCGCGAAAGGGCGCAATTCTAGGCCCCTTCCGCGCACCTTGCAAGCACTACGCGCAGGCATGATTAAAAGCCGCGCGCAAGGGACTCGACTAGAATGGAGGGTTCATCGAATCCAACCTCACTCTCTCCTATGCGCTCGCGAATCGCCAAACGCCTCCCTCCCGATGCCGATAAGCTCGTCGGCTTGTCTCTGGCACTCTTTGCGTCGGGTAGCCGTGTCGAAGATCGCTTCTGGGAGGCCAAGCTCGATGCCTTGCTCGCGAAGATCGTCCGCAACGGCAATCAGACGACGCTCGACGCGGCGCTCGATCACCTTCAGCAAAACCACCCCGACGCCTATGGGGCGCTCGCCGACATGGCCGAAACGCACAGCGAATCGTTCGTCGTCGAACACGAAGGCGTCGCATACGAAGCGCTGCTCGTTGCGGCCCCTGTGCTCGCCTGGACGCGCTACGTCATCCCGTCGGGCCCGCTCAAGGCCGATTCGGTCGAGGCGTTGCGCGCGCACCTCCAGGCACACGTCCTTGCCGGCGAGACACGCGTCGCTCTCGCGCCGTTTCTTTACAGCATCGATCAGTTGCCGAGGCACCATGTGGAGACCTATCGCGTCGCCCAGCAACTCATCCAGGCCGCATTGAACAGCACGCCGGCAAAGATCAATTCAGGCGATCTGCCCGAAACCTCGCCCATCCTCGCCGATCCCCGCTTCTTGCTGGCGGTGGTCGCGGCCCCGGTCGGCGCGCCGCTCTTTCGCTGGCAGGAAGAGGAGAACGGCGTGCGCATCGAGCGCGGTCAGTGTCTGGAACAGTGGGCCACCCAGGGCGGCGCCAATCTCGCCCTCGTGCTGCCCGGCTGCGAATTCGAGTGCCTGTTGCCCGACGCCTACTACTCGGCCTGCCGCGATGCCGACGAGCGCGTACGTCCGCACACGGTGCGCACCGCAATCCGCTATCTGTTCGACACCACGGGCGCGGCACCGCAGGAGTTGCGCGCCGTCGTGGCCGGCTTCGGCGAAAGACGTATCGATGAATACCGCATCGGCTTCACGCGGCGTGGCAGCAACGACGTCGTCTACGGCGTCGTCTGGCCGCTCTACGGGCGCGAAAACGGCGAGCTTTCCGGCGACGAGGAAGCCGAGGATACGGACGGCCCGCTCGAGGAAATCATCGCGCTGCTCAAGGAAGCCGGCGTCAGCGACATCCGTCGGCACGCCGGACGCTTCGAACCCGAATACTGCGACGATTGCGGCGTGCCGCTTTACGCGGACCCGCTCGGTGAAATCGTTCACGCCGAAATGCCCGAGGACGCCGAGCCCGCTCAACCGCACTTTCACTGATCCGCACGCGGGACGGTGGCCGGGGGGCCATCGTCCCGCCATCGTCCGTACCCGTCCTATGCCGTCCGGCTAGCCGCCTCGCTGTAAGGAATTTGTCATTATTGCGTCGGCGGTGCATGAAGCCCGGCCGGCCCGCTCCCGGCTCGTTCCGACCCGCACCGCCTGATTGGACTACCCAGGAGGCAAGTATGCGGTTCGCAGTTCTCAGTACAGAAGCAGAACGACGCGACGGTCTGAAGGCGCTGTTGCGGCAAATCAACCGGCAGGCCCGCTTTTGCGAGGCCAGGGATTGGACGCAAATCTATCGGGCGCTGAGGCGCGCCCCCGTGGAGCTGCTCGTCGTCGACTGGCACGATGCCATGCGCGCGTTCGAAGTGCGCGCCGCGCTTGCCGAGCATCCAGGCCTGCGCGTCGCGGTACTCATCGACGATGCCTCGGCCGCGCGTGTACGTCCTTTGATGGACGAAGGCGGCGTGCACGGTGTCGTCCCGCGCACGACGAACCCGAAGCTGATCGTGCGGCTGCTGGAACTCGTACTGGCCGGCGGACATTACGCACCTCATTCCGCGTTTCTGCCCGACAACAAGACGCCCGCCGACCTCCCTGTTCCGATGGCGCGCATGCGCGAACTCGCCGCGCCGGCGCGCCGCACCCGATTCACGCCCATGCTTTCACCGCGTCAGGAGCAAATCATGCGGTGCGTTCATATGGGCAGCACGAACAAAATGATTGCGCGCACGCTCGGCATCAGCGAAGGCACCGTCAAGATCCATCTGGCCAGCATTTTCCAGCAACTGGGGGCGCCTAACCGCGCCGCGGCCGTCGCGATCTACAACGGCTGGCTCACGCCGCAGTTGCAAGTGTTGCGGCCGGAATGCGAGGGCGCGCGCAAACCCACGCTGGGACAAGCCGGGCCGATTCCGCTGCGTGCGGGCGGAGGATACAAATATCCTCTGCTCGCCAACGAGGACCCGCACGGACTGCCGATGGCGGCTGAGCCCGAAGTGCCGTTTCGCAAGACGATATCGCGTACCGGCTGACGGCAAAGCCCTACGCCCGCGCGCGGCGCTCGCACGATCGGCATTCCAACGAGTAATATGGACGATATGGGTTTCCTTTATACGCCGCTTCAGCCGTGGGTCGTCATCGGTGCGTGGGTCGCCGCGGTGGCGCTCGTCGCGCTCGCCCTGGCATGCAAGCCGTTCAAGCGCCTGCAGGATGCGACGCTGCAGCACGTGTGGCTCGCTGTCGTCGTGGCGATCTCGGTGCTATGGGCGACGAACGCATGGCTGGACGACGGTACGGTCATGCATCTGCTCGGGGCGACCCTTTTCGTCACCCTCTTCGACTGGGCGCTGGCGCTCGTGGCCATGGCAGCGGTCTCGGGAATCGCCGCCGTTGTCTTCGACGCGAACTGGCAAGGCGTCGCCCTGACCTTTCTCGTCTATGGCGCCGTACCCGTAGGCATCTCGGCGCTCATGCAGCGCGCAACCACGGCCTGGCTGCCGCGCAACCTTTTCGTCTTCATCGGCGTACAGGGCTTCATCTCGCCGGCCGTCGCCGTTGCCCTCGCCGCGGGCGCGGCCGTGGGCGTGCAGGTCGCGCTTGCCGGTGGCTCGCTCCTGGTGGTGCCGGCCGGATACGCGTTCGGCGTGCTGCTGCTCGCGCTCGGCGAAGCGTGGTTCACGGGGATGGCGACGGCACTCATCGCCGTCTACCGCCCCGCATGGGTCACGACCAACGATGTCAGACGCTACCGCCTCGGCGGACCGCGCACGTGAGCCACATCGCGGCTCGTTGCGGTGGACCGTCGCGCAACTTGCCGAGCGGATATGCGACGCGTCCTGCCTGTGTGAGCATTTCACGATCGATCATCGGCCGAAATATTCGCTCGCCGATTGAACTCCGTCAGCGAGTACGGCATCTTACGTGCCTGATGTCTCAATTCGATCGATTGGATGGATAGCTCCCTCACCTCGCGCCGCCTGCGCCAGCTCATTCGTTGGCTGACGGCAGCGGCCGCCAGCGTCACCGTCGTCACTGCAATGCCCGCGCGCGCCGATCTCATCGACGAGCGCAACGAGATGGTCGCCAAGTTCATCAACGACATGCATGCGGACCCGCTCGTCGCAGATTGCGCGGCGCATGGCGCATTCGTCGCCAGCACCTCGAACGTCATCGATCGTGTCGTCTTCCCGCCCGAGTCTTTCGACAACAGCCATGCGTCGATCAAACCGTGGAACGATTCGTTCGACGAAGGCAAGCAGCGGGTGAAGGTGGACAATATCGTGACGGTGACGGGACAAGGCATCGCCAAGGACAAGGATCACGCGCCGTACGCGTTGTCGTTCCGGTGCGGCTATGTCGGCCCGCAGATGCTGGCCTTCAGTTGGAACGATCCCGTGCCGGCCGCCAAGCCGCGGTCCGAACATTCGACGAGAAAAGGCAAGTCCAAGCACGGTGCGAAGAAATCGACGAGGAAATCCGCCGCGCAGTAAGCCGTGCGATGTGGAATCGTCCGGCGCCCGCATGGCGCGGCGCCCGGCATCTGGCCGGGAAGCGATGCGGGCGGCCGGCTCGTTACCGGAACGCTACCGGAACGCCTCGATGTGATGCAGCACAGCGCCGAGCATCGCCGCACCCAATGCAGCGCTGCGCTCGCCGTTCCAGCCCACGCGCTCGTCCGGTAAGTTCGCGTTGTCCTTGAAGGGCATCTCGAGCGTCAGAGAAAGGCAGCCGAACGCATTGCCGACGTACTTCGACGCAAGCTTGAGCGCATCCTCCTGATACTTCCCGGCCTCGTAACCGTGCTGGTCCTGGAAATCGGGGCTCGCCAGCTTGAACGCTTCGATGAATGCCGCCTGCTCGGTCGCTTGACTGGCCGTGAAGCCAGGCAGCATTTCGCAACCCGCGACGAAGACGTAAGGCAACGCCTCATCGCCATGGATATCGAAAAACATGTCGCACCCGATGGCATGCAGCGCATCGCGCACGGCGAACACTTCGGGGCTGCGCTCGGGATCCGGCTCCATCCATTCGCGGTTCAGGTTCGCACCTGCGGCGTTGGTCCGCAAATTACCGTGCACGCTGCCGTCGGGATTCATGTTCGGCACGATATAGAACACGGCATGTTCGTAAAGCTTGCGCGCAACCGGGTCGCCGGCCCAATCGCCCCATCCCGCGAGCCGCTTGACGAGTCCCTCGACGAACCACTCCGCCATCGTTTCGCCGGGATGCTGACGCGCGATGATCCAGACACGCTTCTTGGGCGGCGCTCCGCTCTCTTGCTCGGGCGTGCCCAATACCAAAAGCGACATCGGCCGTCCCTCGACCGTCCTGCCGAGCTCGGCCAACGTCGCATGCGGCATCTGCTGGATCGTACCGAGCAATTCCGCGTGCCGCTCTTGCGTGTATGGCTCGAAGTACGCGTAGTAGATCGAGTCGAATTCGGGGGTGTGATCGATCGTCAGCACGCGGCCGTCGTACGAGGTGGGTACGCGAAACCAATGGACGCGATCGTAGCTCGCCACGGCGCGATAGCCGGGCCACCCGTGGGGGAACGCGCATTGCGCCGCATTTTCGAACGTCATCACGCAGCGTTCGCCGCGTGCGCCGCTCAACCGGAAATAAAACCATTGCGCGAAGTCGGCACGATTGTCGGGCCTCACACGCAAGCGGATGTCCGCGGCATCGCGACAGGCCAGGACCTCGATCGCACCACCGTCAAAATTGCTCGTAATCGAAAGCGTCATGATGTTCCCTGGCCCAAGCCATAAGAGCGAATGAAAGTGCCGTCGCATGCGGCCGCGTGAGCGCGCCGCGCTTCAGTCGCCGGCGCGACGGCGGAAAACGTACGTGTTGTCGTTCGAAGCACCCGCGTCGAAGCGATAGCCTTCGGCCGAGAACGCCTTGAGCGCCTCGGGCGCTTCGAGGCGGCTTTCGACCACGAAGCGGGCCATCATGCCGCGCGCCCGTTTCGCGTGGAAGCTGATCACCTTGTAGCGTCCGCCTTTCCAGTCTTCGAAGACGGGCGTGATCACCGGCGCATCGAGCCGCTTCGCTTTCACCGACTTGAAGTACTCCTCCGACGCGCAATTCACGAGTACGCGCGCGCCATGCGGCTTTTTGCGAAGCTGGACGTTGAGCGCCTCGGTGATGCGTTCGCCCCAGAAGGCGTATAGATCCTTGCCGCGTGCGTTGGGCAAACGCGTGCCCATCTCGAGCCGGTACGGCTGCAATAAATCGAGCGGCCGCAGCAGGCCGTAAAGTCCCGAAAGCACGCGCACATGCTGCTGCGCGTAGTCCAGATCGGCGGCCGAGAGCGATCGCGCGTCGAATCCTTCATAAACGTCGCCATTGAAGGCGAGAACCGCCTGCTTCGCGTTGCGTTTCGAAAAACGCGGCGACCAGTCCGCATAACGCTGGAAGTTCAGCGTCGCGAGCGCATCGGAAATGCTCATCAGCGAGGCGAGCTGCTGAGCGGACAAGCGGCGCAGGTCGTCGACGAGCAGTGCCGCATCGGCGGCAAACTCGGGAATCGTATGACGTGCAACGTGAGGCGGCGTCTCGTAGTCGAGCGACTTCGCCGGAGACAAAACAATTATCATGGAGCCTTGCCGGCACGCCGTGCCGAGCCGTGAATGCGAAAAGCCCGATTGTAGCGAATGCCTGCTCCTACCGATTCAGATGCCGTGTCCGGCACGCCGCGCGTGGTTCTCGATTCGAACGTCTGGATCGATATCCTCGTATTCGACGATGTCGCAACGCGCCCCATCCACGCCGCGCTCGCGAACGGCGCGCTCAATGCCGTAATCGATGCCCGATGCCTGGCCGAGCTCGCGCACGTGCTCGATTACCCGCATCTCGCGCGCCGCGCGTTCGACAAGGCCGCGGCACTCGCCGCAGTGGCGCGGCTCACCGTCATGAACGACGGCGTTGGCGAGGCGCCGAATGCGCCGCCGCTGCCCAAGTGCAAGGATCGCGACGATCAGAAATTCCTCGAGTTGGCGCACGCCGCCCGAGCCGACTGGCTGGTGTCGAAGGATCGCGCCCTGCTCAAGCTCGACAAGCGCACGTCCCGCGATTTCGGCTTCCGGATCGCCCAGCCGGCGCCGTTCGCGGCCGCCTGCGGTTTGGCGGCGCCCGCGCCCGCATAGCAGGGGCTCCGCGATTCGCCGTCGCACAAGCACCATGCTCAACGGAAACGGAACTCCCACGCAACCCTTATCGCCAAGACGCACCGCGCCATGAATGCCACGCCCGACCTGACGAATTCCGCGCCTTTTGCACTCGTCTCGCGTCTGCCCGATGTCGGCACGACGATCTTCACCGTCATGAGCGCGCTCGCCGCTCAACATGGCGCCGTCAATCTCGGCCAGGGGTTTCCCGATTTCGATTGCGATCCGCGCGTGATCGACGCCGTCGCGCATGCCATGCGCGCCGGGCACAACCAATATCCGCCGATGGCCGGCGTGCCCGCGTTGCGCGAGGCGATCGCGGGCAAGATCGCGCGCATGCACGAGCACCGCTACGATCCGGACACGGAGATCACGGTGACGGCCGGCGCCACGCAGGCGCTGCTCACCGCCATCCTTGCGACGGTGCATCCCGGCGATGAAGTGGTGGTGCTCGAACCGACTTACGACAGCTATCTCCCCTCGATCGAACTCGCGGGCGGCAAGCCCGTCTTCGTGACGCTCGAGGCACCCGAGTACGCGATTCCGTTCGACCGGCTCGCGGCGGCCATCACGCCGCGCACGCGGCTCATCGTCGTCAATACGCCGCACAATCCGACAGGCACAGTCTGGCATGCCGACGATATGCGCAAACTGGAGGCCATCGTGCGCGACACGAACGCGTTGATCGTGTCGGACGAAGTCTACGAACACATGGTCTACGACGGCGCGCCGCACGAGAGCGTGGCCCGCTATCCGGGGCTTGCCGAGCGCAGCTTCGTCGTCTCGAGCTTCGGCAAAACGTTTCATGTGACGGGCTGGAAGGTCGGTTACGTCGCGGCGCCGGCCGCGCTCACCGCCGAATTCCGGAAGGTGCATCAGTTCAACGTGTTCACGGTCAACACACCGATGCAGGTCGGACTGGCCGACTATCTGAAAGACCCCGCGCCGTATCTCGACTTGCCGGCCTTCTATCAGCGCAAGCGCGATTTTTTCCGCGACGGTCTGCAAAGCTCCCGTTTCAAGCTGTTGCCGTGCGAAGGCACCTACTTTCAATGTGTCGATTACTCAGCGATCAGCGACCTGCCCGAGGCCGAATTTTCGACGTGGCTGACGCGCGAGATCGGCGTTGCGGCCATTCCGGTATCGGCGTTCTACCATGAACCGCACGAGTCGGGCATCGTGCGCTTTTGCTTCGCCAAGCGCGAGGAGACGCTCGCGACGGCGCTCGAACGGCTCGCGCGCCTCTGATACCGAGACAATGAACCTGGAGACTCCATGAGCGCAGAACTGCTGGCGGCACGTCCGCCCGATAGCGACTCGACACTGGTTCTCACGCTGTCGAACCCCGGCGCTCGCAATGCGCTGCACCCCGACATGTATGCCGCCGCGATCGTGGCGCTCGAGACCGCCGAGCGCGATCCGTCCATTCGGGCAGTCGTATTGACAGGCGCCGACGACTTTTTCTGCGCGGGCGGCAACCTCAACCGGTTGCTCGAAAATCGCGCAAAGGACGCTTCGGTGCAGGCGCAAAGCATCGATTTGCTCGCGCAATGGATTCTGGCGCTGCGTACCTCGACCAAGCCCGTCATCGCTGCCGTCGAGGGCGCGGCGGCGGGGGCCGGATTTTCGCTTGCGCTCGCCTGCGACATGATCGTCGCGGCGCAAGACGCGAAGTTCGTCATGTCGTACGCCCGTGTCGGGCTGACCCCGGACGGCGGCGGCTCCTGGTTCCTCAGTCAGGCATTGCCGCGGCAGCTCGCAACCGAGTTGCTGCTCGATGCGAAGCCCATTACGGCCGAGCGGCTGCATCAGCTCGGTGTCGTCAATCGGTTGGTCAAGCCAGGGCAGGCACGCGAGGCCGCCATCGGCTGGGCCGATGAGTTGGGCCGCGGCTCGCCGAACGCATTCGCGCGGATCAAGACGCTCGTCGCGACGGCGCGCGAGGCGCCGCTCGCGGATCACCTGAGCACGGAGCGCGAGCACTTCGTGGCATCGTTGCATCATCGGGATGCGCTCGAAGGCATCACCGCCTTTCTGGACAAGCGCAGCCCCCACTATCGATAGACGAGTCCGGGACGCCGCCGCGCCGCCGGCTCGATTGGAGCGAAGAGATGACGCAGCGCGCAGCGCACGGCCCCCACTCGCACCAGGACTATTCGACGTTCATCGGAACGCGCGCTGTATCGGAGCGTCAACGCTTCGACACGGACGCGCTGTCGGTCTGGCTGCGCGAACACATCGACGGATTTGCCGGCCCGCTTACCGTCGAACAGTTCGCCGGCGGCCAGTCGAACCCTACGTTCAAGCTCGTTACACCGCGACGCTGCTATGTCATGCGCGCGAAGCCCGGCCCGAAGGCCGAGCTGCTGCCCTCCGCGCATGCCATCGAGCGCGAATATCGCGTCATGGATGCGCTCGCGGCGAGCGCTGTCCCCGTTGCGCGCATGCTGGCGCTGTGCGAAGACGAGACAGTGATCGGCCGCGCCTTCTATGTGATGGAGCATGTCGAGGGACGTGTCCTTTGGGATCCTTCGTTGCCGGACATGACACCGGCACAACGGGCATCGGTCTACGACGAGATGAACCGCGTCATCGCGGCCCTGCACCGAATCGACGTCGGCACGATCGGTCTCGCGGACTTCGGCAAACCGGGCCATTACCTCGCGCGCCAGATCGCGCGGTGGAGCAGGCAGTACGAAGCATCGGAGACTGAACCGATCGACGCCATGCATCGGCTCATCGAATGGCTGCCGGCACACCTGCCGGCAAGTGCCGAAACGGAGCAACGGGTGGCTGTCGTCCATGGCGACTATCGGCTCGACAACCTCATTTTCCATCCGAGCGAGCCACGCGTATTGGCCGTGCTCGACTGGGAGCTGTCCACGCTCGGCGACCCTATCGTCGATTTCGCATATCACGTCATGGCGTGGCACGTCGAACCCCGAGCGTTTCGCGGCATAGCGGGCCTCGATCTCGCGGCGCTCGGTATTCCAAGCGAGCGAAGCTACATCGAACGGTATTGCGAACGCACGGGATACACAATCGGCGGCGATTGGAACTTCTACCTCGCGTTCAACATGTTCCGCATTGCCGCCATCCTCCAAGGCATCATGAAGCGCGTCACGGTGGGTACGGCAGCGAGCGCACAGGCCGTCGACGCCGGTCGGTGTGCGCGACCGATGGCGGAGCTCGCCTGGTCGTATGCACAGAAGGTCCGATAACTCCTTCCCGCGAGGTTCACATGAATTTCGACTACGCTCCGAACGTTCAAGCGCTGCGCGCGCGGCTTCTCGCGTTCTTCGATCAATACATCTATCCCAACGAGCGTGCATTTGCCGAGGAAGTGGCCCGAAATCGCCGCGACGGTAATCCATGGGTGCCGACGACGCTCGTGGAAACACTGAAAGCGCAAGCGCGCGACGAAGGCCTGTGGAATCTCTTCCTGCCCGATTCAACGCGGGGCGCGGGGCTGACGAATCTTGAATACGCGCCGCTTGCCGAGATCATGGGACGGGTGCCGTGGGCCCCCGAAGTATTCAATTGCAATGCGCCCGATACGGGCAACATGGAAACGCTGGAACGGTACGGCAGCGACGCTCACAAGCGAGCGTGGCTCGAGCCGTTGCTGGCTGGCGAGATCCGCTCGGCGTTCCTCATGACCGAGCCCGAAGTGGCATCGTCGGATGCGACCAATATCCGCACGCGGATCGAACGTGACGGGGACGACTATATCGTCAACGGACGTAAATGGTGGTCCTCCGGTGCGGGCGATCCGCGCTGCAAGCTCTACATCGTCATGGGCAAGACGAATCCCGACGCTCCGAAGCACGCCCAGCAATCGATGATCCTCGTGCCGGCCGAGACGCCAGGCGTCACCGTTCATCGTCCGCTCAATGTGTTCGGCTACGACGATGCGCCGCACGGCCATATGGAGATCACGCTAGAGAACGTGCGCGTCCCCGCGGCCAACCTGTTGCTGGGCGAAGGCCGCGGTTTCGAGATCGCACAGGGCAGGCTCGGCCCGGGCCGCATCCATCACTGCATGCGGCTCGTTGGACTGGCCGAGCGGGCGCTCGAGCTGATGTGCAAGCGTGCGTCCGAGCGTGTCGCGTTCGGCAAGCCCATCGCCGCGCAAACCGTCACGCAGGAACGCATCGCCGAGGCGCGCTGCGCCATCGAGCAGGCGCGCTTGCTCACGCTGAAGGCGGCTTACATGATGGATACCGCCGGTAATAAGGGCGCGCGCGCCGAAATTGCGATGATCAAGGTGGTCGCACCGAACATGGCATGCCAAGTCATCGATTGGGCGATACAAGCGCATGGTGGCGCAGGCGTCAGCGACGATTTTCCGCTCGCTTACGCGTACGCGTGTGCGCGCATGTTGCGCTTCGCCGACGGACCGGACGAAGTGCATCGCAATGCGATCGCCAAGCTCGAGCTTGCGCGCCATGCGCCGCTATCGGACACGACCGGGCCGGCTTGAACGATGGTGTCCGTATCGTCGTCATGGCCTTTGCGCGGCCCTCTGCGAGCACGAAGCTTCTATGCTAATTTGCGACTCGATCGGTGCCCAACGTTCCGGCACCGGCCTTCCGAGGAGCTGCCATGATCGACGCTTACAGCTGGGCAACGCCGAACGGCCACAAAGTTCATATCATGCTCGAGGAGACGGGCCTCGAATATCGCGTACATCCCGTCGATATCGGCGCCGGCGACCAATTCAAGCCCGAGTTTCTTGCCATCAGTCCGAACAACAAGATTCCCGCCATCGTCGATTCGGACGGCCCCGAAGGCAAGCCGCTATCGGTGTTCGAGTCCGGGGCCATCCTCATGTATCTGGCTGAGAAAACGGGTCGATTCCTGCCGCAGGCGCCGGCCGCACGCTATGCGACGCTTCAGTGGCTGATGTTCCAGATGGGCGGCCTCGGTCCGATGCTGGGGCAGGCCCACCACTTCCGCATCTACGCGCCCGAGAAGATCGAATACGCGGTCAACCGCTATACGAACGAAGCGAAACGTCTCTACTGCGTCATGGATAAGCAACTCGGCAAGACGCAGTACTTGGCCAGCGACGAGTACACGATTGCCGATATCGCGAGCTTTCCATGGACGCGTTCATGGCAAAACCAGGGCATCGAACTGGCGGAGTTCCCGAACGTCAAGCGCTGGCACGAAGCGATCGCCGCGCGCCCGGCCGTACAACGCGGGGTGGAAGTGCTGGCATCCGCAAGGCGAGCGTTGACCGACGACAAAGCGAGAGACATCCTGTTCGGCGCGACGCAATACGCCAAGCACTGACGCGAGGGCGGGCGCGCTTGAGCCGGAGCCGGAGCCCGAGCGAAACCGCGATCAGAAGTAATGCCGCGTGAGGAGTTGAGCGACGCACGCGGGTTTCGGCTCGCCCAGCGCCTCGACGGCGACATCCCAGGTGATTTGCAGCGCGCCGTCGGGCAGATCGCTCGCATCGACGACGGCGAAACGGGCTTTGAGCCGCGCACCGACACGCACCGCCGACGGAAACCGCACGCGATTGAGCCCATAGTTCACGCCCATGCGATGCGCGATGTGAACCGTTTGCATCAACAACGCCGGAATCAACGACAGGGTCAAGAAGCCATGGGCAATCGTGCCGCCGAAAGGCGACTCGCGCCGGGCGCGCTCGGCGTCGACGTGAATCCATTGGCGATCGCCTGTCACATCGGCGAACGCGTCGATCTGTGCCTGCTCGATCGTCACCGCGGCGCTCGCGATCGGCTCGGCGCCGATCAGCGCGCGCAATTGGGCCGCGCTGGCAATCAGGACCGGCCGGTTGGCGCCGTCGCCCTCGCTCTCGCCCCCGCCCACTCGCGCGGCGGTGCTCATGCGGGCGCTCCCGAGGCGCCGGGCTCCTCACCGCGCAACCCGAAGATCACTTTCGATCGCACGCTGACAGCGATTTCACCGGCCTGATTGACGCCTTCCCACAACATCGACGCAATGCCGCGGTCGGGACGGCTTGCAAGCACACGCTTATCGAGTACGGAGATGAAAAGATGGATCGTGTCGCCCGGTCGCACGGGCTTCACCCAGCGGATCTCGTCGACACCCGGCGAGCCCATCGAAGTCGAGCCTTCGAGCATCTTGTGCACGAAAATGCTCATGAGCACCGAGCAGGTATGCCAGCCGCTTGCAATCAGCCCGCAATAGGGTGAAGCATGTGCCGCGATTTCATCGACATGGAAGGGCTGCGGATCGTACCGGGTGGCAAATTCGACGATCTCTTCACGCGTGAACGTATGCGCGCCGATTTCCTTGCGCGCGCCGACTTCGAGGTCCTCAAAGCTCACACCCATCTCGCTGTCTCCCGTTGAATGCGACCCGCATCGCAAAAACCCGCGGTGTCTTCAAAAAGGTACACGAAGAGTATGGAGACGGCTCGAGAACTGCGCAAGACGCCGAACGGTCTTACCGAGCTATTGCAGTGTTTCCTTGGGCACCCAGGCACCGGGCACAGGCAGGACGTCGATGCCCTCTTCCACGAGCGAGCGCGCATCTTCGGGCGTGGCGACGCCGCGAATATTGCGGGCCGGCGCCTCGTTGTAATGGATACGGCGCGCTTCCTCGGCGAAGCGCTCGCCGACGTTCTCGGTTTTCCCGAGCACTTCGCGCAATGCACGCATCGCTTGCGCCTCGATCTCGCGTATGCGCTCCGGCACAGAACCGCCGCGCTCCTCGTCCCGCGAGCCTGCGGCACGGCGGGCGGCATCGTTCTGCGCATTCGTCGCGCCGGACAGATTCAGCCGCGGCGCCGACGGTAAACGGCTCACCTCAGTCGCGGCGCACATCGGGCATTCGACCAATTTGCGCGACAACTGGGATTCGAAATCATCGCCGGAAGCGAACCAGCCTTCGAACCGATGACCCTGCGAGCACTGTAAATCGAGGACCTTCATGGTGGATTGGGAGCAAACGTGCAGCCAAGTGTAGCGCGAAATCGTTTTTGGCGAGCGGGTTTGCCGAAAACCGGGCACGAGCGCGAGTGCGCGGCGCTTCAAGCGTCCGAGGCGGGCGTCGATTGCTGCGCGTCGGCCGGCCGCCAAGCGCCGGACAGCAGCTTCTCGAGCCACATCGTGCCAATGATCGTCTTCACGTCGCTGATTGCGCCGGTGCGGATCCATTCGAGCATCTGCGGCACATCCGTGATGAATGTATCGAGAAATTCGCCGTCGTCGAGCGCCGGTTCGCCTTCGATCAGGCCGCGCGCCAGAAAGAGATCGATAAACTCGGTCGAATAGGAAATGATCGGATGGATGCGAGTGAGAAAGAGGAATTCGCGCGCCGTATAGCCCGTTTCCTCCTGCAATTCGCGCTTGGCGCAAGCCAGTGCGCCTTCATCCGCATCGAGCTTGCCCGCCGGGTATTCGATCATCACGCGCCCGATCGGATACCGGTACTGGCGCTCGAGCAGCACGCGCCCATCGTCGAACATCGGAATCACCATGACGGCGCCCGGATGCTGCACGTACTCACGCGTGGCAAGCTTGCCGTCGGGCAGGCGCACGGTATCGCGTTTGACGTGAAGAAACGAGCCCTCATGGACCGTCTCGCTACCGATGCGCGTTTCCGTCAACGACGCGTCGTGATCGTGATCGGGCAATTGAGCCATCTGCTGCTCTCCGGTAAACGAGCCGTATGACGGCACCGGGCCGTCAACGGCGCTTGACGAGATATTGGAACGTGAACCCGGGAAACGCGAACACCACGAACAGACAGAACGTGATGGCATAGAACTGCCAGCCCTGGTCGAATCGATTGCCCGCACGCGCTTCCAGCATAAAGCCAAGCGCGCCCACGACAAAATACAGCACCATCAATTCGCCAATTCGAATCCAGGCGCTTTTTTTTGCGGCGCCGAGCGGCGCGAGCGCAAAAAGCCGTTGATTCACGAACGGCAAGTTGGCGGCCACGACCGCCAACAACACGATGAACCAGCCCGCCGCGGACATCTCAGCCTCCTGTCCCCGAAAGGGACTTCCTTCGGTCGCCGGTTCCGGCCCAAGGGAGGCTGACGCCCCCTTCCTGGGCAGCGAACGATAGCGAGCGCCTCATCAAATTGCGGGCAGCGAGTGTGCGACTGCGTTCAGGCAAAGCTGCATCAGCGGGCCCGGCACGATGCCGAGCACGAGCACCGCAACGCCGTTGGCGGCGAGCAGCCAACGGTTGGCAGCCGGGCTCGCGATCGGGCTGGCGTCTTGCGGCGCGTCGAAGTACATGAGCTTGACGATGCGCAGATAGTAGAACGCGCCGAACAGCGAGGTGATCACCGCCAGCACGGTCAACCACGTGAGGCCTGCGTTCATCGCGGCCTCCAGCACGGCGAGCTTCGCGTAGAAGCCGACCGTCGGCGGGATGCCGGCGAGCGAGAACATCATTGCCATCATCACGAACGCGAACACAGGGCTGCGCTTGTTCAAGCCCTTGAAGTCGTCGAGCGTTTCGGCCTCGAAGTCGCGGCGGGCGAGCAACATCACGATACCGAACGAACCGAGCGTCGTGAGGAAGTAGATGATGCTGTAGAACATCGCCGAGCTATAGGCGTTGGCCATGCCTTCCGCCTTGCCGTCGACGACGCCGGCCAGCAGGCCGAGCAGCACGAAGCCCATGTTCGAGATAGCCGAGTACGCGAGCATGCGCTTGACGTTGCGCTGCGCGATACCGGTGATATTTCCGACGATGAGCGAAAGCGCCGCGAGAATCACGAGCATTTCCTGCCAGTCGACCGCGAGCGGCAGCAGCCCCATCACGAGAAAGCGCAGGCCCCATGCGAACGCCGCCACCTTCGGTCCACCGCCGACGAGCAGCGTCATCGCGGTAGGCGCGCCATGATAGACGTCGGGCACCCACATATGGAACGGGACGGCGCCCATCTTGAACGCGATGCCGGCCACGATGAAGATCACGCCGAAAAGCAGCACGGCGTTGTTGATCCGGCCCGACGCCACGGCCTTCAGCACTTCGCCCAGATCGAGCGAACCCGTCGCGCCGTACAGCATCGAAATGCCATACAGCAGGAAGCCGGAAGCCAGCGCGCCGAGAACGTAATACTTCATGGCCGCTTCGTTCGACTGCGATGCGTCGCGGCGCAGCGCGATAGCCGCGTACAGCGAGAGCGACATCAACTCCAGGCCCAGATACAGCGTGAGGAAGTTGCTGCCCGAAATCATCACGAGCTGTCCCAGCAGCGCGAACATGCCAAGCAGTATGTAGTCGCCACGGAACAGGTCGCGGTCCTCGAGGTACTGGCGCGAGTAGATCATCGTCACCGCATAGCCCAGCGAGACGACGGCTTTCATCGCGCTCGCAAAACCATCGACGACGTACATATGCGAGAAGAAATACTGCGACTGCGCATTGGGATCGAAGACGAGCGTCGTGAACCAGACACCGGCGACGAGGGAACCGAGCACCGCAATCAGATAGGTGACGCGGCGGCCGCGATCGCCGACGAACGTTTCGTTCAGCCACGCAACGACGGCGGCCACCATGACCAGCGCGTCGGGCAGAAGGAGTGACATAGAGGCGTTTTGCATGATCGTTTCGTTCCTCCGCTCGGTCTTACTGAGACAGCGGCAGCTTGGACTGCGCGACGTGGGAGAGGAGGTTCTCCACGGACACGTGCATCACATCGGTAAAGGGCTTCGGATAAAGACCCATGAAAAGCGTCAGCGCGGCAAGCACGCCCAGAATCAGCAGCTCGCGGCGATTGATGTCCGTCAGCGACTTGACGTGATCGTTGGCGACAGCACCGAAGTAGACGCGCTTGTACATCCAGAGCGTGTAGGCCGCACCGAGAATCAGCGTGAAGGCGGCGCCGAACGCGATCCAGAAGTTGTACTGGACCGATGCAAGGATGACCATGAACTCGCCGACGAAACCCGAAGTACCGGGCAGACCGCAATTGGCCATCGAAAACAGCATCACGAGCGCGGCGAACTTCGGCATCACGTTCACCACGCCGCCGTAATCGGCGATCTGGCGCGAGTGCATGCGGTCATAGAGCACGCCGATGCACAGGAACATGGCGCCCGAGACGAAGCCGTGCGAAATCATCTGCACGATCGCGCCTTCCACACCGAGCTGGTTGAAGATGAAAAAGCCGAGCGTGACGAAGCCCATGTGCGCAATCGACGAATACGCCACGAGTTTCTTCATGTCGGCCTGCACCATCGCCACCAGCCCGATATAGATCACCGCTGTCAGAGATAGCGCGATGATGACGGGTGCGAGCGTATGGCTCGCATCGGGCGTGATCGGCAACGAAAAGCGCAGGAAACCGTACGCGCCGAGCTTCAGCATGATCGCGGCCAGCACGACGGAGCCGCCTGTCGGCGCTTCCACGTGCGCATCGGGCAGCCAGGTATGAACCGGCCACATCGGCACCTTCACCGCGAAGGCGAGGAAGAACGCGATGAACAGCAACACCTGCGGGGTCATCGCGAGCGGCGCCTTTTGCCATGTCGCGAGATCGAAGGTGCCCGTCACGACATAGAGGTAGATCAGCGCGACCAGCATCAGAAGCGACCCGGCGAGCGTATAGAGGAAGAACTTGAACGCGGCGTAAATCCGGTTCGGTCCGCCCCATACGCCGATGATCAGATACATCGGGATCAGCGTCGCTTCGAAGAAAACATAGAACAGCAGACCGTCGGCCGCCGAGAACACACCGACCATGATGCCCGACAAGATCAGGAACGCGGCCATGTACTGCGAAACGTGCTCGGTGATGACCTCCCAGCCGGCGATCACGACGATGACCGTGATCAGCGCCGTGAGCACGACGAACCACATCGAGATGCCGTCGACGCCCAGGTGGTAGGTGATATGAAACCGCTCGATCCAGTTCGCCTGCTCGACGAACTGCAGGTCGGCCGTCGAAGGATCGAAGCCGCTGATGAGCGGCAACGTCGCGATGAAGCCGAGAATCGAGCCGATCAGCGCGAGCCAGCGTGCGGGCGCGGGGTTCCGGTCGGAGCCGACGGCGAGCACGGCGAGGCCGAAGACGATCGGCAGCCAGATTGCGGTACTAAGAATCGGAAAAGAGTGCATTAAGTGTCCCCCGCCTTATTTGCCGCCGAGCGTTACAAACAGGGTAAGGAGCCCCAGCATGCCGATAATCATGGCGAACGCGTAGTGGTAGATGTAACCGGATTGCAGGAAG
>NZ_JBMRBK010000028.1:0-3868 GCF_057351765.1 Trinickia sp.
TCCCGTACACGGTCGAGCGCGGCGCGGCGCAGAGTCGCGATACCCTCGGCGCGTGCTTGCCGCGCGAGCGTGTCGTGGCTCGTGCGCGAGACGATCGACTCGCGCATCGCGGCGGATATCGGCATGGTTTGATGCACGCCGACGCGCCCGCGATAGCCGATGCCATGACAAGCTTCGCAACCGGACGCGGACGTCGGAGCCCAGGCGCCTGTTTCGGCCTCGTCGAAGCCGGCCGCGCGCAGCTGTTCGGGTGACGCGGCCGTGGGCGTGGCGCAAATGGGGCATAGGCGGCGGACGAGCCGCTGCGCCGTGACGAGCCGCAACGCGGTGGCGACGTTCAGCGGCGGCACTCCAATATCGATGAGGCGCGCGATGGCGCTCGGTGCATCGTTCGTATGCAGGGTCGACAGCACCAGATGGCCCGTTTGAGCAGCTTTCACGGCGACATCGGCCGTTTCGCCGTCGCGGATTTCGCCGATCATGATCACATCGGGGTCTTGGCGCAGCAATGCGCGCAGCGCGGTAGCGAACGTCAAGCCGGTCTTGTCGCGTACGTTGAGCTGATTGATGCCGGCGAGCTCGATTTCGACCGGGTCCTCGACGGTGCAGATGTTGCGCGACGCGGTGTTGAGCATCTGCAGGAAGCAGTAGAGCGAAAGTGTCTTTCCGCTGCCTGTCGGCCCCGTCACGAGGATCAGTCCGTGCGGCGCGCGGATGGCCGCTTCGACGGCCGGTCTTTGCCACGCGTCGAAGCCGAGTGCCGCGAGCGAAAGATCGGCGGGCAGCGCTTGCATCCGGCGGAGCACGAGTTTTTCGCCGAATATCGTCGGCAGTGAACTGACCCGATAGTCTTGCGCCGCATCCGCGGCGAATGCGAGCCGCAGCCGCCCGTCCTGGGGCAGGCGGCGTTCGGCGATATCGAGCTTCGCGAGCACCTTCACGCGTGTCACTAAGGCGTCGCGCAGATGCGGCGGTGGTGCCGACGCCTCGTGCAGCACGCCGTCGATGCGCAAGCGAATGCGCCAGGTGCCATCGCCCGGTTCCACGTGGATATCGGATGCACCGAGTTGCGAGGCGCGCGCCAGCGTGTCGGCCAGAAGACGCACAGCCGGCGCGTCGTCCCCGTCGGACGGGAGCGGCGCGGCAGCAGGAAGAGGGAAGGGAAGCTGGGAAGACATCGAATGTCGGGTCAGTGCGGGATGCAGTCGTTCGAAAGCGATGAAGTCATCATCGCGTGAACGGCTGGCCGCCGACATTCGGCCGATCGGTCAGGGGCTGTCCGTCATCGGAGGGCAGTGCGTCAATCGCGTGCCGGTTTCGCCGCCGGCTGTGCTCTCGGTTTGAAGACCTTCACGGTGCGGATGGCCTGATCGTCGCTTTGCATCACTTCCAGCGGGATGTCGCCGATGCGCACGCAGACGTCGCCTTCGGGAATTTCCTCGAGCGTTTCCAGAATGAGACCGTTGAGCGTCTTCGGGCCGTCTGTCGGCAGGTTCAGCTGCAGCCAGCGGTTGAGTTCGCGCAGCGGCATACTGCCCGCGACGATGCATTCGCCTTGCTCGTTCCAGCCTCGCCGGGAGCCGGCGCTGCGTGGAATGGATGTCGTGAATTCGCCGATGAGTTCTTCCAGGATGTCCTCCGGCGTGACCATCCCTTGCAACTCGCCGTACTCGTCGACGACGAGCGCCGTACGCTGCCGCGTTTCCTGAAAGTACTGGAGTTGCTGGAATACGGGAGTGCCCGATGGAACGAAGTACGGCTCGGTGAGCAGCTCGCGCAGCGTTTCGCGTTCGAGTTCCTGCTTATGCAGCGCGGCGAGCGTCTTGCGGACGTGCAATACGCCGAGTACACGGTCGATATCGCCCTGATAGACGATCAGCTTGTTGTGATAGCAGGTTTCGAGTTGCCGCATGATGTCTTCGAACGGTGCGTCGAAATCGAGCGATTCGATGCGGCGGCGCGGAATCATCACGTCGTCGACGGAGATGTTTTCGAGGTCGAACAGGTTCAGCAGAATGCTGCGGTGCTTGGTCGGCATGAAACTGCCGGACTCCAGTACGATGGTGCGCAGCTCTTCGGTCGAGAGACGCTGATCGCGCCCGCCCTTGGTATTGATGTGCAAGAGCGCCAGAATCGCGTTCGAAAAAAGATTGACGAACCAGATGACCGGTTTCAGCGCACGCATGAGCGGCGCGATGATGAAGCCGGCAGGCAGCGCGATCTTCTCGGGGTAGGTCGCGCCGACGATCTTCGGCGTGATTTCGGCGAAGACGATGATGAGGAACGCGACGATGCCGGTCGCGATCGACAGCACGAGGTTGTTGCTGCCGAACGTGCGCAGCGCGATCGAGGTGGTCAGCACCGGGATGATCGTGTTGAGCAGATTGTTGCCGATGAGGATGACGCCGAGCAGCTCATCGGTGCGCGCGAGCAGGCCCTGCGTTGTCTTGGCGCCGAACGCGCCCTTGGTGACCAGATGTTTGAGGCGATGGCGATTGAGCGCCATCATCGCGGTTTCCGAGATCGAGAAGAAGCCGGAAACGAAGAGGAGTACGAAGACGGCGCCGACTTGCGCCCATAAGGGGAGGTGTTCCACGCGTAGCGAACAGGCCGAAAAGGGGATGGCGACAATATAGCAGAGCGCTGTGCGTGCCTATCGGCCGCGGACGCATGTCGGGCGCCAGGCAGTCAACGATTTGCAATCCCCAGCCGGGTTGTACTGACAACGACTAAGCATCATTGGCGACTGTCGTGGCCGTTGAGTTCGTTCAATATAGTTGGCAGGTGTGAACGAATCTGCTGTCTCGCTTGCGCGTCGTACAAGGCGCGAACCTGCTCGTCGCGACGCACGCCAAAGAGGATGGCTACGGTAAGGAGTGCGCAAGCCGACCTGTCGTCCGTGACCGTCGATTCAGCCCGTCTCAATACATCCGGATCCACCGGCGGCATAGCCATTGCCTCGGCTTGCCGCGCGATAGCTCTCAACAATTCCTGATCGAGTGAATGAGAAATCCCCAGGCGCGCTATCGCATCATCGGCGGATTCCATTCTTTGCGAGACCGCGTCGCATGCACCGGTCATGACCTCGAGGTCGGCGCGTGGTGCCGGTTCGGACCTGTCGCCGCTGTGATGCGTATCGAGCAGGAGCAGATGGTCCATCGGATGACGAATCCCATGTTCTTTGGCTGCGGCGTCCAGCGCGCGGTCGACACTGTTCGAATCGCGCCCATTACCGCTTGCTGCCAGCGAGCGATGGAAGGTCCAATGCGCAGGGACTATCTCGCTGACCGGCGCGCGCGGCGTATTCCACAGCTCGTCGAGGGCCGCTGTTGTCAAACCCTGGAGATACATCGTGAGTTGTTGGCCAGAATGGTTGTCTCTTCCGCTTCCATCGGCTGCTTGCCCGGCGTAGGCTCGTCTCGCAGTGAGGGGACCCAAAGCTGGTTGGGTCGAGGGAGGCGAACCACCTGCGTCGACCGCAGCATCTGAGTGGCTTGGCGGTAGCCAACCGTCGTTTGGTACTTCGGGTACGGGCCCGTTGATGCTAGTCATGACTCGCCTTCCTCCGCATGATGATGAACATGCAGCCTAACGAAGGCGAGCAGCGTTTTCGGCTGATGTGCGAAGGGAGCGGTCGCACGCCGAATGGGACCGCCTCTATTGCGGAGGCGCAGCGCCGAGCGAGCCGGAAAACAAAAAGGACCGACGAACCGTCGATCCTTTTTGGAAATTCTGGTCGGGGTGAGAGGATTCGAACCTCCGGCCTCTACGTCCCGAACGTAGCGCTCTACCAGGCTAAGCTACACCCCGAATTGGACTACTCAAGCAGATCAGTCGCTTTCAGGACTGCCTCGCCGTCGAGTAAGAA
>NZ_JBMRBK010000029.1:0-14042 GCF_057351765.1 Trinickia sp.
AAGGCGGTCTGGCTACAACGGCAAAAAACCCTCATAAGTAATTTTATATTCATATTTGAAAGAACTGACGAAAGAAAACGCCAGACAAATTAAAAAATACGGGAGGGATTTGCAATTCAATGTTGTCAGGTTATGATGGCGCATCGTAAGGATTTCCTGAGCGTTCGCAAGCAAAAGCGCAGGAAAAGTTGCTGCCATATATCCGCTGAATGGGTAACTAGTGCCCGACACACAGGCGGACCGGATCGAGGAGACGACATGCTGAGCCCCCATGAGTTCGCCACCCTGATGCTGATCAAGCATGCGCCCGACCAGATCGAACTGGACCGCGCCGAACTCGACACGCTGTTGCAACAGCGCCTGATATCAATCGAAAGTCTTCCGTCGGGCCATCCTCGTCCTCATGTGACGAACGAAGGGGCATCTTTCCTCATGGCCGTCGCGCGTAGGCGCTAGAGATCGCGGCCGACGCTGACGCACCCGGCTGCGGCGGCGGCCACCGATGAACACGTAATCGAAGCATCTTTTATTCGACTTGAACGCGTAGTGCCTCCATGTAGCAAGCCTCCGAAGTTTGATGACGCATGCCGCCTGGCAGGCGCCGTTGCGCTCCGGACAATTTATTTCCGCCGTTCAACGAACTATTCGATCCATATGGTTTCGCGCGGCGGGTTGAGCCCAAAGGAATTTCAATAATGGTTTTATCGAGTCCCGAGCAAATTGCCGCATCTCAGAGTGCCGGCCTCGACGCATTCTTCGGTTTAACCGGCAAAGTCTTCGAGTGTGTCGGAAAACTGGCCGCACTGAACATGCAGGTCGCCAGGTCCACGATGACCGAGTCGCAGGAGAACCTGACGAAGGCGCCCGGCACGACAGACTTGCAGCAATGGTTCGCACTGCATGCTGGTTTCACAACGCCTTTCGCCGAAAGATCGTTGTCTTATGGCCGTCAGTTGTTCGACATTGCTTCAACCGCGCAGGCTGAGGTCGCTCAACTCGCGCAGTTGCAATACGAACGCTATAACGCACGCATGCACGAACTCATCGACGAAGCGGCGAAGAGCGCTCCCGCCGGCTCCGAAGCGGCGATCGTCGCGTGGAAATCCGCGCTAAGCGCCGGCGCCACGTTGCGTGAATCGTTGCATAAGACGAGCCAGCAGGCCGTGGAAATGGCAGGGAGCAATCTGGAAGCCGTGACGGCTTCAGCATCCAAGGTCGCCAAACGAAGTGCCGCGGACTGGGCTGCCGTGGTCGCGAGCGGCAAGCGCTGAGCGTGAAGCACTAAGCACCAAGCATCGCGCGGGCAGCCAGGCCCGCGTGATCGGGTTCCTATCTGAATGCGGGATTTCGTTTATCCGTTCTGGATAAGGCGTTCCGCATTTCAACGCATTCCATTTTTGACTGAAGTAGTGCTGCGCCGCATGTCGGCGCGGCTGGTATTTGTGAGGACGATTCGATGGCGAAGCAAATAGCGATAGTAACGGGTGGCATGGGTGGGTTGGGCGAGGCTATCAGCATCAAACTGCATGACGCCGGTTATGCGGTCGTTGTGACCCATTCGCCCGGTAACACGGGGACGAACGAGTGGCTCGCACGCATGGAAGCGGAGGGGCGACAGTTCCGCGCGTATTCGGTCGACGTCGCGGACTACGACTCGTGCGAGAAATGCGTGGCACAGATCAAAACCGAAGTCGGACCGGTCGACATTCTGATCAATAACGCAGGCATCACGCGCGACGCCAGCTTCAAAAAACTCGATAAGGTCAATTGGGACGCGGTAATCCGTACCAACCTCGATTCGATATTCAATATGACCAAGCCTCTGTGCGAGGACATGGTCGCGCGCGGCTGGGGCCGCATCGTCAACATTTCCTCGGTCAACGGTTCGAAGGGATCGGTCGGTCAGACCAACTATGCGGCGGCCAAGGCGGGCATGCACGGATTCACCAAATCGCTCGCGTTGGAAGTGGCTCGCAAGGGCGTAACCGTCAATACGATCTCGCCAGGCTATCTCGCCACCAAGATGGTCACCGCCATTCCGCAGGAGATCATGGATACGAAAATCCTGCCGCAGATTCCGGCTGGCCGTCTCGGCAAGCCGGAAGAGGTGGCTGCGCTGGTCTGCTACCTGTGCTCAACCGATGCCGGTTTCGTGACCGGAGCCAACATCGCCATCAATGGCGGGCAGCATATGTGTTGAGCCAAACGCGTCGTGGATCGACCGCGCCATCAATGCGGTACTTGCACCGTGCCGTGGTGTTCCTCGATCGCATTGCTGCCTGGCTTGTCCACGATGGCCGGTAGATTGGCGACGCCGAGCGCCGGCGCGGCGCCCGGTGTACCGCCGCGCGGCACGGTCCTGACCACTTGCGAAGGCGGCAGCGGGGCACCGTTTTTCAGGTGGGCCCACATGAGATTCAGCGCTTGCAGGTAGTAGTAGTGCACGGGCACGAACCGCGTATCGAAGCCAGGCACCCCGAGGAATGCGTCGAAATGTTGGCCGTTCGTCACCTCGTACAACGCAAGCTGGCTATGCGGTTCGCGAACGCTATTGGCTGCAAGATAGGCGCGCGATGCGTGATTGATCGGCACGAGCGCATCGCTGCGGCCCTGTACGATGACAGCCGGCTTTCCATGCAGTTGGGCATTGACGCGTATCGCGTCGACGCTTGCCGTCATGCGCGGGTCTTGACCGGTCCATAACGCGCGCAAGCACGCCGCGCCGGCGAAGCTCGCATCCGCTGTTGCAAGGCGATGGTCGGCCCCTCCCGGCGGCACCGGGTTATAGACGAGATTGATGCCATTGGTAGGCGGTACCCCATTCCCCAGGCCGAACACCGTTGGCATCGGCGAAGCAGCCGGCGGAAAACCGGCGGCACCCGTCGCCGGATTCGTCGTGCCGAAACTGAATCCGCACAGATTGTCCGTCACGCTCGAACGCGTGTAGGCGTCGGCATAGGTGACGGCAACGGCCGGTACGGCCTGCGAGTCCCACATCGGCGCGTGCAGCACGTCCGAATCGGCCTCGTAGCCGGCCGCATGAAGCCGGGCGAGCGCATCGGTTGCCTGTGTCTGGGTGTCACTGCCATTGACCATTCCCGCTGCCGCCAGCGACGCGCAGCGCGCTGTCCGAATCGCGGTTGTCGTCGCAACGGGCAAAGCGGTCAGATAAGGCGCGCCGGCCGCCGCGGGCGCCAGTGCGGCACAGGGTTCGAGCAGATTCGCGAGCGTCATATAGTCCGCGAGCGGCTTGCCTGCGGCGGCGATAAGCTGGCCGCCTTCCATCACGCGCGCCCGCCCCGGCATGCGAACGTTGATTTGCGGCTCGCCGACGACAACAGCCGTAATCCATCCACGCCTGTCTTGCTCGGCCGCCGCCAACGCGGCCCCACCACCGTTGCTCACCGACGCGGCGATCGTCGTGATACTGCCCGGCTCGTAGCGCACCCGGTGATCGGACGCATCGGCGACCGGTGCGAACTGCCGATTCAAAACCCAGTAAGCGAATTGGACTGCCGCAAGCGTATCTCTGCCCCAATCCGCTTCCGGATTTTGCTGCGAATGCGCATGCTTGAACGCATATCGATTCGGAAATGCCTGATTGAATGCGGCACGGTCTTTCGACGAGACATTCGCGGTGAACAGGCTTTGGGTGCCGGCCGCCGTTGCGTCGGCCAGCAGGCCGTCGATCAGTGTCACACGATTCGTCATGAGTTCGTGCGCGCCATTGCCCGTGCCTTTGTCCGTATAAGCGACCGCACAGGCGCGCTTGAGGCCCCACTCGCCGGCAGCGGAGATGGCACCGTAGACACCGCGCGAGCCCGATGACGTTGCCGTGACAATGCAAGGATTCGCGGGATCGAAGCTGTTTGGCACTTGAACGAGCAGCGTCACATTGCGCCGGCCACTGCCGTCGTCGGCGTAGGCCAGGTATTCGGTGCCCGCGATTTTGCCTTCGCCGAGCGTGTCGTTCCCGTTCAGATCGACGTTAGGCCCCCAAAATTGCCCGTAGCCGCCTGTTGCCGTCATGTCGACGAGCGCCCGATAGTTCGACCAGATGGCAAGCCGCCGCAGCTCCGCTGCGCTTGGGTGGGCCGGATCGGCAATCGCCGGCGCGGGACCCGCCAGCCCTGTCTTGCCGAGGCCTGCGGTCAGCAAATCGTCGGTGACGCCGTCGTATGAGGTCACGCGAAGGCTGTCCGGCACGATGAACGCGGGCAGACGGTTGTGTACACGTTGGCTGGTATCGGACTCGTCGGCCGTTGCAGGTAGAGCCAAGGCGGCACCGGCTAATGCGGTACCGAGAATTACTGCTGCACTCCAAATCGAAATCGGAACATTTCGCATCTGAGTCTCCAATGCAGAGCAGTCGTTTTCAGTCATTTTGGCGGCGGGGGGCGCCAGCCGAGAATGTAGTCGTTCCGGGCGCAAATTGGCAGCCAAATTTTCGTGGTGTTCGACCGGCCCGCCGTTACGCTATTAGCGCCTGCGTATTTCGCGCGAACTCCGTGAAGCATTCGGCTGGGCAAAGCCCCTTTTTCGCGCGGAGCGAACCGCGATGTCGATTTCGACCGCCGCCGTTCGTCGTAGCATCAAAGGCGTAACGAGCGGCCGACGTCATGAGAAGGCGAAGGCTGCTACGCCTGTCGATCATCCACCAGAGGAGATAGGACAATGCGAGTCATGGTAATCATCAAGGCGTCGAACGAATCTGAAGCGGGGAAGATGCCGAGCACCGAGTTGTTGACGGCGATGGGCGAATTCAACGAACAGCTCGTCAAAGCCGGCATCATGCTGGCCGGCGAAGGCCTGCATCCGAGTTCGAAGGGCAAGCGCGTTCATTTTTCCGGGCGCGAGCGAACCGTAGTCGATGGACCGTTCGCCGAGACCAAAGAGCTGATTGCCGGCTTTTGGCTCTGGGAGGTGAAGTCGATGGATGAGGCGCTCGAATGGGTCAAGCGCTGCCCGAAGCCGATGGAAAGCGACTCGGACATCGAAATCCGCCCACTTTTCGAAGCGTCCGATTTCGGTGAGGAGTTCACGCCGGAGCTGCGGGAGCAGGAGGACCGAGTACGCGGGCAGGCCGACGAACTCGCCAAGCGATCGCGTTGAGGCGTGGGGGCAACGCCGGACTCTCTCCGGCGTTGCGCGGGTTGCCAGGCCAGGCCTGGCCCTGGATCAGCCTCGCCGGCGACGGACGGCCTCGGCCAAAGCATCGAGCACGGGTTCGGTTTGCGCCCAGCTCAAACACGCATCGGTGATCGAGACGGCATGTCGCAACGCCATGCCGGGCTTGAGATCTTGACGTCCTTCCTCGATGTTGCTTTCGATCATGACGCCGACGATGCGCTTTTCGCCACGCGTGAGCTGCTGCGCGAGATCGTCTGCCACGTCGCGTTGGCGCAAGTGCGATTTGCCGGAGTTGGCGTGCGAGCAATCGACCATGACCTGTTCACGGAGCCCCGCTTTGCGCAAGACCGTGCAGGTTTCCTCGATTGCGGCGCTATCGTAATTGGGCCCTTTCTTGCCGCCGCGCAAGATGATGTGCGCTGTATCGTTGCCGCGCGTTTCAAAAATCGCGGCCATGCCCATTTTCGTCATCCCCATGAACGCATGGCTCGCGCGCGCGGCGACGATGGCATCCGCGGCGATCTGAACGCCGCCGTCCGTGCCGTTCTTAAAACCGATGGGGCAGCTCAGTCCTGACGCGAGCTGGCGATGGCTTTGGCTTTCGGTCGTACGCGCGCCGATCGCCCCCCAGGCGATCAGGTCCGCGATGTACTGCGGGCTCAGCAAGTCGAGGAACTCGGTGCCCGCCGGCAGCCCGAGCGCGTTGACGTCGAGCAGCAGCTCGCGGGCACGCCGCAGTCCTTCGTTGATCCGGAAACTGCCGTCGAGGCGCGGATCGTTGATATAGCCTTTCCAGCCGACCGTCGTGCGCGGTTTTTCGAAATAGACGCGCATGACGACGAACAGCTCGTTTTGCAGCGCGTCGGCCGCGCGCTTGAGCATGTGCGCGTATTCGAGCGCCTGATCGTGATCGTGGATGGAACAGGGACCCACTACCGCCAGCAGGCGATCGTCGCGCCCATGCAGGATGTCGCCGATGGCCGTGCGGCTTTTCTCGACGAGCGCCTGTATATCGGGCGCGACCGGCAACTCGTCCTGGAGCAGCGCCGGCGAGATGAGCGGGCGCACCGCGCCGATGCGCACGTCGTCGATGCGGGTCGTGTCCTGCGTTGTGTCCGCCACTCCGACTTCCAGGTCGTGCAGCGGGTTGTCGATATGTTTCAAGTTGGCCTCTCTCAAGCTTCAATGGCAGTCCGGGATTATGGCACTGCGGCGTTCGCGTCCGAAACAAGATCGCCAAACACGCGCACGCAACGGTGTTTTGAAAGGCATTCGTAACATTTCTGTGCGAGGCGCCGCGCGCCCTCGGACCAGCACCTGAACCGCCGTTTATTTACATTTTTGTGTCGATTTCGCGGTGATACGTTCGGCATGCCTCCGCGGGGGGAGGCCCGAAAAAAACGCCCAATCCACCGAGGAATGTGGGTCAATCGGACAATCCAGGAGAGCGATCGGAATGATCGGAATGAACGGTTTCGATACGGCCATACAAACATACATGACGCAGCATGCGGTGCATTGGGTATTGTTCAACCATGCGGTGAGAGTGGTTGCGGGGCTCTATACGTTCAAAGGCTTCGTTTTGATACCGATGTTGTGGTGGATCTGGTTCCATCCGAACGAACGCAAAGAGTGGGATCGCGAAATGGTGATCGCGACGATCGCGAGCGGCCTGTTGGCGCTCGCCATCGGTAGGTTTCTCGCCCACTATCTGCCTTACAGGGTGCGGCCGGTTCACAATCCCGCGTTGCACCTGACGTTCCCGCCCGCGGGTTTGAAAGATCCGGCGTTTAGAACCTGGGGTTCATTCCCGAGCGATCACGCGATGCTCTGGGTCTCGGTGGCGACGGGCATTTTTCTCATGCGCTGGCGGCTCGGTCTTTGTGCGCTTTTCTACGCGGTGTTTTTTATTTGCTTGCCGCGCGTTTATCTCGGTCTTCATTATCCGACGGACATCATTGCCGGTGCTGCGCTTGGGGCAGTCATCACCTGGCTGATGACGAGAGAGTCGCTCAGGGCGCGTTTTGCGCGGCCATTGCTCGACGCGATGCAGCGCTTTCCAGCGCTGGGTTACACCATGGCATTTCTTTTATGCTTTGAGCTCATCACGCAGTTCGATGAGCTACTGATGTTGGGGCAGTCGCTTTCGAAGGCGATATGACGTGCATGCGACGCGCTCGCGTTCTTGCTAGCGGGCGTGTCGCCGACGATTGCGCTCGTGCATGAGCTGCGGCATCAATTCCTCGATGTAGTGCCTCGCATGTGCGCGTGTGTGCACCTGTGCAAAGCGCCGGTGCGCCGCCTCGCGCCCAACGAGCGCGATATGGCCTTTCCTGAGCACATGAAGGAATCCCATCAGGCTGCTGCCGTCGGGGACGTGTTCATCGTCGCGCGGATCGGGGGAGGCGGTCGGGGTCATGAGCCAATCCTTTGTGGGCAGTCGTTACGGCACGTCGTCGTGACGAGCGTCAGCAGGTCTTTGGCGTGGCGGTCCCGATCGGTCAGCGGCGCGAGGCCGAACAGGCGCTCCAGCGTTGCAGGGATCGAACTGTGGTCGTAGACCGTCTGATCGACATGTCCCCGAGCGACCCACGGCGATACGACGATCGCTGGAACGCGTACCCCATAGATGTCGAAGCCGAAGCCGCTCGCGTTCAGCGTTGCAGACGCGCCGTCGTTCGGCGGGACGGCGGCGCCCGGTTTGACCGAATCGTAAAAGCCGCCATGTTCGTCATAGAGGATGACAAAGAGGCTGCTGGTCCATAGCGGTGAGTTGCGGATGGCGTTATAGATGCGCGCGGCGAGCCGGTCGCCCCCGGCAAGGCCGTCCATCGGATGCTGCGAGCTGCCTCCTTCATAGGTGTCGTGCACGATGTCGCCATAGCACGGTTCGATGAACGTGTAGCGCGCGGTATAGCCCGCCGCGAGGTCGGCTTCGAAGTGGGCGAGATCCTCGACATCGAAAAATTCGATGCCCTTTAACGAAGCCACCTGCGGCACGTGGCCCAGGGGCGGTCCCGACTGATCCTGATAGAGCCGGTAGTTGCCTTTGCCCAGCGCATCGAAGATCGAACCCTTGGGATAGGGGAAACCGTTAGTCGTTTCCCATTCCGCCATTTCCTGCCTGGTTGGAGAATGCTCGAGCCCGGCGGACGAGGCGCCATGCAGAAAAAAGCGGTTCGGCCACGTCGGCCCGGGCATCGATGCGTGCCAGCCGTCGCATAGCACGAATTCGCTCGCCAATTCGAACAGCGTCGGCGCTTGCGTGCGAATGTCGACGCCCTGCATGACTTTGCCGACATCGGCCCCGGATAGTCGCGCGCCTTCGGCACCCGTCCTTGCGTAGTTTGCAACGAAGCCGGAGTTGTCGATGGCCGGATACGGTTCGCCGGCGCGATACTGGACGCCGGCGCCACATAGTTGCTCGACGACATCCGCGAACTCGTGACCTGGATCCGTCGGCATCTGAGCGGGCGCGCCGCCGCCAAACGCATATTGCATACGCTCGTAGGTATTGGTGTCCTCGGAGTTGGCCGCGACGATGCCGGGAATGCCCGACAGCGCGAACAGATGATCGAACGACCGGTTCTCGAGCATCAGCACGAATACGTGCCGGATGGGGGACGGCGCCTGCGGCGATGCGGTGATTGCGGCTGCGTTCATAGCGCCTCTTTTACGGTTCGTCGAAGATGGGGCGGAACGGGGCGGGCACTGCGTGGCACTCGATTGTAGTGCAGACGTTGCAGACTTAGCCGAATGTTTCGGTAATGAAATCGACGAAGCTGCGCAGTTTCGGCGTGGGGCGGCGGTCCGGCGAGAAAAGCAGGTGCATCGGGCGCGCCGGTGTTTCGTATTCGGGCAGCAACCGCACGAGCCGTCCGGCCTCGACATCGTCGCGCAGCAGCTCCCATGGTTGAAGAATGATGCCGAGACCCTCGAGTGCGGCCATCCGCAATGCTTGCCCATTATTGATGGCAAGCCGGCTTTTGACCTGCACCATGTGGCGTCCATCGGGTCCGGTGAATTCCCATTCAGCAATCGGCGGACGGGCCCAGTAGGTGAAGCCGAGGCACTCGTGATCGGCGAGGTCTCGGGGGTGCCGGGGCGTGCCGCGCTCGGCGAGATAGGCGGGCGCCGCGCACGGCAAAAGCCGATACGGCGCGAGCGCTCGTGCAATCAGCCCGGAGTCCGGCAACTGCGCCACACGGATCACCGCATCGTAGCCTTCATCGACGAAATCGACGATCCGGTCGCTCAACGTGAGATCGATCTGCACATCCGGATATTGACGCAGGTACCGCGCGAGCATGGGCGTGAGGCTGTATGCGCCAAAGCTGACCGGCGCGTTGACGCGCAGCTTGCCGCGCGGTGTGGCTTGCAAATTGGCGGCGAGCGCGTCCACGGCATCCATCTCGGCCAGCACCGATTTGCTGCGTTCGTAGAAGGCCTGCCCGGCCTCCGTGAGGCTCTGGCGGCGCGTCGTCCGATTGATGAGGCGCATGCCGTAGCGTTGTTCAAGCAGACGCACGTGTTTGCCAACCATCTGGGAGGACAGCCCGAGCGCCGCCCCCGCGGCCGCGAACGAGCCGGTTTCCGCGGCCTTGACGAAGACGGACATGCTCGCGAGTCGATCCATGATTCGAAACCACCTGTTTCGATAGATGCGTTGAACGCGCGATTTATCGCGCCGATGCGTCGAATTATATTGAGTCCTCCTAAATTGGACAGGAGATCGATCATGTCACGTGTCGTGCGATTTCATCAGAATGGCGGTCCCGAAGTTTTGAAGATCGAAGAAGTCGACGTACCTGCGCCGGGCCCCGGTGAGGTGACGCTGCAGGTCAAGGCCATTGGGCTCAACCGGGCGGAGTCGATGTTCAGAACGGGACGGTATGTCGAAACGGCCGTCTTTCCGGCACGGCTGGGCTATGAGGCATCCGGTGTCGTGACCGCGCTCGGTGCGCGCGTCGAGAATGTGGCGATTGGCGATGCTGTCGGTGTCGTGCCGCCGTCTTCCATTACGCGCTGGGGCACCTATGGCGAAACGATCAACGTACCGGCCGACTTCGTCGTGAAGCACCCGGCAGGGCTCGACTGGGTGCAGGCGAGCGCGATCTGGATGCCGTATGTAACGGTCTGGGGCGCGCTCGTCGACATCGCCAAACTTGGGCCGAAGGATGCCGTGATCGTGACGGCTGCATCGAGCAGTGTCGGCATTGCCGCGATTCAGGTCGCCAAGCTGGTTGGCGCGACCGTGATTGCGACGACGCGCACGCATGCGAAGCGCGATGCGCTGCTCGGGTGCGGCGCTGACTTCGTGATCGCGACGCAGGAAGAGAGTCTGGCGGAACGGGTGAAAGAGATCACGAAAGGGGCGGGGGCACGCGTCGCGTTCGATCCCATCGCCGGTCCGATGCTGACCGAGCTGGCGGACGTGGTATGCAACGATGGCATCGTGCTCGAATATGGCGCGCTGAGCCCGGAGCCCACCGCCATGCCGCTTTTTGCCATGCTGAGCAAGCGGATCGTGGTTCATGGCTATACCTATAAGCGCGTCATACTCGACGCTCAACGCTTTGCCGAGGCGAAACGCTTCATCCTGGCAGGGCTTTCATCGGGGAAACTGAAACCGGTCGTCGATCGGACGTTCGCATTCGACGATATCGTCGAGGCGCATCGCTATCTCGAATCGAACGAACAGTTCGGGAAAATTGTCGTGACGGTTTGAGGGTTCGCCGCGTTCGCTGCGTTTGGGGCTGTCCAGTTCCCGGACGCGGCAAACGCCCGAAGGCTGCACAGATGCGTAGCAGCACCGACAGAATGGGATAGACCTAAACCGAACCCGCAATATACTCACGCAGCCAGCGATGCGCTGGATCCCGATGCGAGCGCTCGTGCCAAAGCATCATCATCTCGTAGCCAGGTACTTCCAGCGGGGCTTCGACGATACGCAACACGTCCGTGTTTTGCACGAGGCGCGCCGGCAGCATCGCAACGAGATCGGTATTGGCCAGCACCGACATCACGAACGTGAAATGCGGCACGGAAAGCGCGACGCGGCGCGCCATGCCTTTCGCGGCCAGCGCTTTATCGGTGGCCGCGTGAAAACCACCGCCATCCGGCGACACGATCACATGCTCGAGCGCGCAGAACTGCGCGAGCGTGAGCCGTCTTTTGAGGCGCGGATGTCCCTGCCGGCCGACGAGCACGTATCGCTCCGCAAAGAGCAGGCGGCTGCGTAAGCCGGCCGGTGCATTGTCACGCGTATGGAACGCGAGATCGATCAGCCCCTCGGCCGCCTGCCGCGCGAAGTCCGCGGGCACCATCTCCACTACCGCGAGCCGGGTGCCCGGTGCTGCCGCGCGCAGACCGCTCAGCACCGGTAGCAAAACGGTCATTTCGCTGTAGTCGGTGGCGGCCACGCGCCACGTGTGGTCGGCCAGAGCCGGGTCGAACGGTGCCGCCGGCGAGATGGCATGTTCGAGCGCTTCAAGAGCACGCCGCAGCGGCTCGCGCAACGCCAGTGCGCGAGCGGTCGGGCGCATGCCGCGCGCGCCCGGCAGCAGCAGCGGATCTCCGAATATCTCCCTGAGTTTGGCCAGATGGACGCTGACCGATGGCTGAGAAAGATGGAGACGCTCAGCAGTTCGTGTGACGTTGCATTCCGAAAGAAGCACGTCCAGCGTCATCAGTAGATTCAAATCGAGCTTGCGGAGATTAACCACGCTAATACCTGAAATCAATGGAATTCATTTCCATTATGCCCCGGGTGACCACTATCCTGCCGACATTCCGCCAATCGAAAAAGGTGCCGTCATGAATGTCCTGATCGTCTATGCCCATCCGGAGCCCCAGTCGCTGAATGGCTCGCTCAATCGTTTCGCCGTTCGTCACCTGCGCAACACAGGGCATGAGGTGCAAGTCTCCGATTTATATGCGATGAAGTGGAAGGCGACCCTGGATACCGATGATTTCGTCGATCTCGAGCCGGGCGCTCGCTTCACCCCCTCGCTCGCTTCAAAGCATGCGTTCGAAAGCGGTACCCAACCGGACGACGTCGTCCGTGAGCAAGAAAAACTGCGTTGGGCGGATGCGGTCATTTTCCAATTCCCGCTCTGGTGGTATTCGATGCCCGCGATCATGAAGGGCTGGGTCGAACGCGTCTATGCGTACGGGTTTGGCTATGGCGTGGGCGAGCACTCGGATCGACGTTGGGGCGACCGCTTCGGCGAAGGTGTCATGGTGGGCAAGCGCGCGATGCTGATCGTGACGGCAGGCGGCTGGGAGTCGCATTACAGCGCTCGCGGCGTCAACGGGCCGATAAACGACCTGCTGTTCCCGATTCATCACGGCATCCTGTACTACCCCGGCTTCGATGTTTTGCCGCCGTTTACGGTCTTTCGGACCGGCAAGATCGACGAGGCAAGGTATGCGTCGATATGCGACGCGCTGCGTGGCCGCCTCGACGAACTGTGGACCGCCAAGCCGATTGCGTTTCGCCCGCAAAATGGAGGCGATTACGCTATACCCGAATTGACGCTGCGTGACGAGGTCGCGCCGGGCCAGTCGGGTTTTGCGGCGCATGTCGCATAGAGCGGAGAGTTCAGGCGCACCGCACTCTCGGCAAGAACTCGAGGCGAACGGACATCAGGGCGCGGCGTTCGATGCGGGAGCCGCGAACGCATAGCGGCTCTTTCCTGTGCGCTTGACCTGATACATGGCTTCGTCGGCCGCGGCAATGAGCCGGTCGTGATCCCGGATCGGATCGGGACAACTGGCGATGCCGATGCTCGCGGTCACGAAGCCGACGCCCAGACGGTCCGCCGTCTCGCTCACCGCTTTCATGAGTCGTTGCGCGATCGCGGCCAATTGCGTTTCGTTCACGAACTCCTGCACGAGCACGGCGAATTCGTCTCCACCGATGCGCGCCACTACATCGGTCACGCGCAGCACGTGCTGAAATTGGTTGGCCACGGCGACGAGAAGCTCGTCGCCGGCACGATGCCCACGCGTATCGTTGATGGCTTTGAATCCATCGAGATCGATGTAGAGGACGGCAAACTTTCGGGGCCGGCCGTTCTCGGCCGCCTGCGCCGACTTTGCCGCGGCGACTTCGATCGCATCGAGCAGTCTGCGCCGATTCGGCAAGCCAGTCAGGGCATCGTGCAATGCGGCTTGCTTGAATTCCCGCGATTCATGGGCCAATTGCCGATTGCGCGCGGAATACATGACGAGCGCAGTCATCAGCGCGCCGAAGAGCACCGCGGAGAGCACGATCAGTGCATCCGCCACGCGCGAGAGCCGTGTGCGCATATCCGCTGTGGTGCGATCGCGCTGGGCGCGCCAGTACGCAGCCGTGAAATCGAGCAGTGTGCGCGTATCGTCGAGCGTGGCGCTGGGCGAAATCGCGGACTCGGGAATGCGCGACGTCTCGAACGGGCTTGCATTCACGAGTGCGGCAAGCGTTTTCAGACGGTTGTCGAGACTGGCGCGTGCAGCTTGATAGGCAGCGGCGGAAATATCGTCGATGTCTCGCGTTTGCGTGGCTTCGCTGACGGTGGTGCGGGCCGCTTCGGCGCGTTCGATCGCTTCGAACACGAGCCCCACGTATTCCTGTTTCAACTGATCCGAAAAGATCGCCTTGATTTGCAGTGCCAAAAAGAAAAAGCCGATCAGAAGAAAACTCAGCGAGGCAATCGCCATGACGCGAGGGCCGGCCCGCAACCGCGGGGCGGGGGCGTTCCCGTCCCAAGGGCGCCATGGTGGCGGCGCGCTATGGGCGACCGAAGGCGTCTGGCTGACGTCGTGTGCCATGGTGGCGATAGTTGGACGGACGGAAAAACGCAGCGATCTTCCTAAAGGGATTGCGGCTCGTCTTGGCGTGGGCCGGCGCCTCGGCGCGCGTGGATACC
>NZ_JBMRBK010000030.1:0-6218 GCF_057351765.1 Trinickia sp.
AGGTGATCGTAGGTGATCCCGGGAATCGAAGAGAGAACGCGGCGCGCTTCGGCGTAGACCGCTTCCACATTCTCTTCCTCGTTGAAGCAGGGCGTGACGACCGTAATGTGCTTCATGGCAAGTTGAAAACGAATCGACGATTGAGGATAAAAGCAATGACGCTAAGCGGGACGAGCGTGATTGCGTTGGCGATGTACACGTTTGGCCACAGGCCGAGCAAGAGGCGAACGCCACCCAGGTTCAGCAGGTAGATGACGATATAGACACCAACGAATCGCCAGAACCGTGAGCGCGGCGCACCATTGAAAACCAGGCGTCCGATGCTTTGGAAATTGAATAGAACGCCACCGACGGTCGCAAGACCGATCGCGGCAGGGTAGGGCATGCCGAAGTACGTGAAGGCGGCGAACAACGAATAGCCGAATACGGTGTTCAATCCACCCACGACCAAGAAGCGCAGGAGTTGCACGAACGTCGCCGCAGCGGTTTCGCGCTGAGGTAGGCTCACCGTGGGCTCACGGAGCGGGCTGCCCGTGCTTTCACTGTTGGTACTGGACATTTTCTTCGAGCGTTTTCCGGATACGGTTCTCGACGTCCACCGCACCCAGGCCATGGCTCTCCATGACGAAGGAATAGTTGCCGCACAGCGTACTGAAGCGGTCCTCGATCCCTATGCGAATGAACGTTCCCGTATAACGGCCCATCAGTGTTTCGGCCACGATGCCACCGAGCCCACCATAAATGGAGTGCTCTTCGAAAGTGACGATCCCCTCGCGCCCTTCAGCCAACTTGCGAAGCGATGCCTCGGGAAACGGCTTCAGGCACGACGCCGAGACGACGTCGGCCCCACCGATCGCCGCAGCGACCTTTTGAGCGAGCTTGACGCCGGAACCTGTCGCAACAAACAGATAGGGCGCAGTGCCGGTGCTCGATAGAGGCAGCAATTCGTTACAAGCTGAGGCGGGCAACGGAGCGCTGTGTACATCGCCCAGGTCGGCTTTGCCCATGCGCAAATAAGCTGGGGCTTCGCGCTGCAGAATCTGATCGAAGCATGCGTTCAGTTCAAAGCCGTCCGCGGGCGAATAAATGGAGATTTGCGGTACGGCGCGCAACGCCGCGATGTCTTCCGTGCTTTGATGGCTCGTTCCCAGCTGCGCGTAAACGACACCTGCGCCGTCCCCGATGAATGTCACCGGCAGATTTTCGTAGCAGACATCGATCTTGATTTGCTCGAGCACCCGGATCGGCACGAATGCCGCGAGCCCATAAACGATGGGCCGGAAGCCGGCTTTTGCAAGGCCGGCTGCGACACCCACCATATTCTGCTCGGCGATGCCGCAGTTCATATATTGGTCGGGGCAAGCCTTACGGAACGGATCGAACAAGGCGTATCCGTGATCGCCCGTGAGCAGCAAGACCCTCGGATCCTTCTGGGCCGCGGCAACCAGTGCGTTCGAGAAAGCGTCTCTCATGCTTTACCCCTGAGTTCGGACACGGCGGCCTCATAGGTCTGAGGCGTGAGGCGGGTGTAATGCCAAATGTTGTCGTTCTCCATGAACGACACACCTTTGCCCTTTACCGTTTTTGCGACGATAGCTTTGGGCCGACCGTTCTTCATGCTCTTCAAATCGCGATATGCCGCGTCAATCGCAGTCTCGTCGTGACCGTCGATCGTCGCTACATCGAAGTCGAATGCGGTGAACTTCGCCGCCACATTCCCGAGGCCCATGACTTCATCGGTCGTGCCCATCGCTTGAAACCCGTTTGCGTCGACGATGACAACGACGTTGTCGAGCTTGAACTGGGAGGCGAACAGAGCGGCTTCCCAGATAGCGCCTTCGTTCAATTCACCGTCTCCCACGAGGGCGTAGCAGATTTGGTCCGTGCCATTGCGTTTCGCGCCGAGCGCGAGTCCGACTCCGACCGATAGCCCGTGCCCGAGCGAGCCGGCAGTCGCCTCGACACCTGGCACATGAGCATCGGCAAGCCCCTTGAGGCGTGTGCCGTTCCCAAAATATCGCCCGAGCTCTTCATCCGACAGCCAGCCGATTTCATTCAGACATGCATATTGCGCCATGACGCCATGTCCTTTGCTGAGGACCATGTAGTCTCGCCCCGATGAGCGCGGATCGTCCTTGTCCAAGCGCAAGTGGTTCCGGTAGAGCACCGCCAGCAGTTCGACAATGGAGAACGCGCAGCCGATGTGGACCGTCGATCCTGCGTAGGCCATATCGAGAATAGTCTTGCGAATGCGTGTCGCGTCGAAGGCTTTCATTGCGTCACCGCCGTTCTGTTCCAGTTGATAGTTTTGGACAAGGCTGTTTCCAATCCGGTGTATTGCGCGAGGCCGAGTGATCTTCGGGCCTTCGATGTATCGGGCACGTAGCGGGGCGCATCCGAGTCGTTGCGCGCCGCGCTCGGCAGGCCCGAGTCCGTCGCTCCGCATAGGCGTTCGATCGTCTTCGCCAACGCGGCGATAGACAGCGCATCTTCCGAGCCGACGTTGTAGGCTTGGCCATTCTCTGCGTGAAGCAGCATGTGCAAAAGCCAAATGCAGGTATCGGCCATGTACAGATAGCTGCGCAGCGGCCGCCCGTCGCCTTTCATGCTGATGGGCCGGCCGGCAATTGCGTCGCGTATGAAATTGCCTGCTGCGAATGGGCCGTCTAGTGGAATGCCCGGACCGACGAGCGCATAGATTCTCGCGATGGCGACTTGTAGATCGCCCTCCCGGGCATACGTCGCCGCGAGCCACTCGGCTGCTCGTTTGCCCTGGCCGTATGCCGTGGCGGGGTCGAGCGCATCGGGCGCGCCCATATAGCTTTCCGGCATCTTTTCGACGGAGGGCGGCTGAGTACCATAGACCGCACCGCTCGAGGTCAGCAGTAAGCGCGCGACGCCGCTTTTTCGCGCAAAGTCCAGCACCCGTCGCGTGCCGGCGACACCGGTATCGAACATACGCAGAGCGTCGGCCGCCTTCTTCGTGTCGGCGACATCGGTGGCGGCATGGATGCAGAAATCGATGTGGCCTACATCTGCCTCGAAGGTGGTGACATCGCCTTCAATGAGCGTCACGCTGCCATCGTCGAACAGATGCGGTGCGTACTCGCGTGCCTTCGCGGCATTGCGGCTCAACGTGACGACTTCGACCTGTGAAGACGTCACGCGGTTGGCATGCTGAATGGCTTCGAGCAGCCACGAGCCGATGAACCCCGTGCCTCCGGTCACGAACAGCCGTGCCCCGTCGAACGCCGCCCACACGTCAGCGGTCTGTTCGACGATGAATTGCAAGTCGTCTTGGGGCAGCGGCTTACGCATGGAAACTCGGTTAGAAATTTACGCCGAGAAACGTCTCGATCTTTTCCGCAACGAAATCGAGCATCTCGCGGCCAAGTCCGGGGTAGACGCCGACCCAGAACGTCTGGTTCATGACGATATCGGTGTTCGTCAGGTCGCCGCTGACGCGGTATTCCCGTCCGATCATGTACGGCTGGCGCGTGAGATTGCCCGCGAACAGCAGGCGCGTGCCGATCTTGTTTTGATCCAGGTAACCGAGCAAGTCGACGCGGCGAACGTTCGCCTCGGGCTTGAGCGTGATCGGGAAACCGAACCACGACGGGTCCGAATTCGGCGTCGCGTGCGGCAGAATCAGGAACTCGGAGCAGGACTGCAGTCTGTCATGCAGATACGCGAAGTTGTCCCGGCGAGCTTTGATGAAACCTTCGAGCCGGTCCATCTGAGCGAGTGCACAAGCTGCCTGCATGTCGGTGATCTTGAGGTTGTATCCGAGATGCGAGTACGTGTACTTGTGATCGTAGCCTTCGGGCAGATTGCCGAGCTTCCAGCAAAAACGCTTTCCGCAGGTATTGTCTTTGCCCGGCGCGCAGTAGCAATCGCGTCCCCAGTCGCGGAAGGATTCCGCGATCAGCTTCAGATCGGCGTTATTGGTAAAGACAGCACCCCCTTCTCCCATCGTAATGTGATGGGCAGGGTAGAAGCTGAGCGTGCCGATGTCGCCGAAGGTGCCGACCAGTTGACCGTTGTACGTCGCCCCGAGCGCGTCGCAGCAATCCTCGACGAGCCACAGGTTGTGCTTTTTGCACAGCGCCGTGATGACTTCGAGGTTGTACGGGTTGCCCAAGGTATGCGCGAGCATGATCGCCTTGGTCTTCGGCGAGATTGCCGCTTCGATCTTCGAAGCGTCGATGTTGTAGGTGCCGAGTTCGACATCCACAAAAACAGGAATGGCGCCGAATTGAATGATCGGGTTGACCGTTGTCGGGAAGCCCGCAGCTACACCGATGACTTCATCGCCGGGGCGAATTGCGCGATCGCCAAGCTTCGGTGAAGTCAGCGTCGAGAACGCAATCAGATTGGCCGAGGAGCCGGAGTTCACCGTAATAAGATGGTTGACGCCTAGAAACTGTGCCAGCTTCTTCTCGAACGCGTCGTTGAACCGGCCCGTCGTCAGCCAGCCATCGAGCGAGGCTTCAACCATCAGCTCCATCTCGCGCGCACCGATCACTTTGCCGGACGGTGGGATGACGGTCTGTCCCGGTTCGAACGCCGGCTTTTGTGTCGCCATTTCGCCGTACTGGCGCACGAGGGCGACGATCTGCTCGCGGATCTGATCTTTGTTCATGGGCTTCAGGATTGAGTAAATTGATCTATCTGTTTGAGCGTGACGGCCCGCATGTCCTCTTGACGTGCGGCGGCCTTGTACCAGGCGACGATTTCGTCCAAGGCACGCTCGAGATTCCATCGAGGCTGCCAGCCGAGCCGGTTGCGTGCTTTCGAGCAATCCAGCTTCAGGAAAGTCGCTTCGTGCGGGTGCTCGTCGCCATCCAACGCCCAGCTAGCACCGTCTCCCCATTGGGACGTGAGGCGTTCGACAATAGCCTGGACGGGGCGCGCATCCGCATCGTTGGGGCCGAAATTCCATGCTTCGGCGTAGCGGCTTTGTTCCGAATACAGCTTTTCGGCAAGCAGCAGATATCCGCTGAGCGGCTCGAGAACGTGTTGCCAAGGCCGGATAGCGTGGGGGCTCCGGATGCGGACCCGCTCCTCGCGCATGATCGCTCGCATGATGTCCGGAATGAGGCGATCGGTCGCCCAATCGCCTCCGCCAATCACGTTACCCGCGCGGGCACTCGCGATGGCGACACCATGCGTTGCGTATGTCGACGGATTGAAGAATGAGCGCCGATAGGCCGCAGTGACGAGCTCCGCGCAGCCTTTACTGCTGCTATAGGGATCGTAGCCGCCCATCGCCTCATTTTCGCGGTAGCCCCATTCCCATTCGTGGTTCTCGTAGCACTTGTCGGTCGTGACGATGACGACAGATTTCACGCCTGGAACATGGCGAACCGCTTCCAGCACATGCACCGTGCCCATGACATTCGTTTCATAGGTCTCGACGGGGCTTGCATACGACTCGCGCACGAGCGGCTGCGCCGCCATATGAATGACGATTTCGGGCGAGGCCGCTTTCATCGCGTTCAAGACTGCATGTCGATCGCGAATATCGGAGATGACAGAGTCGATTCCGTCCGCGACGCGGGCCAGCTCGAACAGATTCGGCGTGGTGTCCGGCGCAAGGGCGTACCCCGTGACCTTCGCGCCGAGGGCCTGCAGCCACAGCGTGAGCCAGCTGCCTTTGAAGCCCGTGTGGCCCGTGACAAGTACCTTCTTGCCGCGCCAAAACGTTGTCGATTGCATCACCACACCTTCCATGGAGCCTTGCCGCTCTGCCACAGTTCCTCGAGGTGATTCTTGTCGCGCAGCGTATCCATGGGCTGCCAGAACCCGTCGTGTTCGTATGCGGCAAGCTCTCCGCGGCTCGCGAGCGTTTCCAGCGGCTCACGTTCCCAAACGCATTCGTCGCCGGGGATAAGGTCGATCACCCGCGGCGAAAGCACGAAAAAGCCGCCGTTGATCATCCCGCCGTCGCCTTTCGGCTTCTCCTTGAAGGAGCCCACTTTGTTTTCGCGGATATCCAACGCGCCAAAGCGGCCAGGGGGAAACGTCGCACTGAGGGTCGCCAACGTCCGCTGCTGCTTGTGGTATTCGATCAGCGACGTGATGTTGATGTCGCTCAATCCATCGCCATACGTGAAGCAGAACGCCTCTTCGTCTTTCACGAAATCCCGCACGCGGCGCAGGCGGCCACCGGTCATCGTGAGCTCGCCCGTATCCACTAGCGTGACTTTCCACGGCTC
>NZ_JBMRBK010000031.1:0-12798 GCF_057351765.1 Trinickia sp.
CGTCGCCGCATTCGTGCAACGTCTGCCGGGCGCGATCGGCTACGTCGAGTGGGCCTACGCGAAGCAGAACCACATGACCTACACGTCGCTCAAGAACAGCGCGGGTACGGTTGTCGAGCCGAAGACGGAGACGTTCAAGGCAGCGGCGGCGGGCGCGGACTGGAAGAAGTCGTTCTACCAGATCCTCACGAACGAGCCGGGCAAGGACGCATGGCCGGTCGTCGGCGCGACGTTCGTGCTGCTGCATACTGCGCAGGACAAGCCCGAGCAGGGCAAGGAAACGCTGAAGTTCTTCGACTGGGCGTTCAAGAACGGGACGCCGGCGGCGGACAGCCTCGACTACATCTCGCTGCCGCAGTCGGTCGTTTCGGAAATCCGTACGCAGTGGAAAGCGAAGGTGAAGGACGGTTCGGGCAAGGCGCTGGCTGAGTAAGCCGGTCCAGAGGACGCCCGGGGGAGGGCCACAGCGCCTTCTCCCCGGGTAACGCTACCGGCCGCATGGCGAACAGTGCGGCAAAGGATTACGCAGACATGTCCGAGATCAACGTCGCATCGCCGCCGGCCAGTCAGGCGCAAAAAGAGCCCAGCCGGTTGGGCGATATCGTCTTCGGCGGCCTCGCCCGGCTTGCCGCGATCGTCACGCTCCTTTCGCTTGGCGGGATCATCGTCTCGCTTTTCGTCGCCTCGTTGCCGACGATCCACAAGTTCGGTCTGAGCTTTCTGTGGACCGCCGATTGGGATCCGCCCAACGACACTTTCGGCGCGCTGGTCCCGATCTACGGCACGATCGCCACGTCGCTCATCGCACTCGTCATCGCGGTGCCCGTCAGCTTCGGCATCGCGCTGTTCCTGACCGAGCTCTCGCCGACGTGGTTGCGCCGGCCGCTCGGCATCGCCATCGAATTGCTGGCTGCCATTCCGTCGATCGTCTACGGTATGTGGGGCTTGCTCGTGTTCGCGCCGATCTTCGCGCGCTTTTTCCAAAAGCCCATCGGCGAGGTACTCGGTTCGATTCCGTTAGTCGGCGCGCTCTTCCAGGGGCCGCCGATCGGTATCGGCATTTTGTGCGCGGGGGTGATCCTCGCCATCATGATCATTCCGTACATCGCCTCGGTCATGCGGGACGTCTTCGAAGTGACGCCCGTACTGCTCAAGGAGTCGGCTTATGGGATCGGTTGCACGACCTGGGAGGTCATGTGGAGGATCGTGCTGCCGTTCACGAAAAACGGCGTCATCGGCGGCATCATGCTCGGGCTCGGACGCGCGCTCGGCGAAACGATGGCCGTCACGTTCGTCATCGGTAATACGAATCTCTTGAGCAGCGTGTCGCTCTTTGCGCCGGGCAACAGCATCACTTCCGCGCTCGCGAACGAATTCGCCGAAGCGTCGCCGGGTTTGCACACGTCCGCATTGATGGAACTGGGCCTGATCCTGTTCGTGATTACGTTCATCGTGCTCGCGTTTTCCAAATTCATGCTGCTGAGGCTCGAGCAAGGCGAGGGCACCAAATGAACCGTCCCGCTCAACATATACCCGGTTCGGCGAGCCCCGAAGTCTTCGCGGCAACGCGCGACCGCCTGCAGCGCCACCGCCGCCGCATCAATGCGTTCGCGCTGGCGTTGTCGCTCGCAGCGATGGCGTTCGGCCTGCTCTGGCTCGTGTGGATTCTCTATACGACGCTGAGTCTCGGCGTGGGCGGTCTTTCGGTCCAACTGTTCACGCAGTCCACGCCGCCGCCCAATACGGACGGCGGCGGTCTGGCGAATGCCATCGTCGGCAGTCTGGTTCTCGTCCTCGTTGCGACGGTCATCGGTACGCCGATCGGCGTGCTCGCCGGCGTCTATCTGGCCGAGTACGGGAAGAAGGGCTGGTTTGCGAATACCACGCGCTTCATCAACGACATCCTGTTGTCGGCGCCATCGATCGTCATCGGGCTGTTCGTCTATGCGGTCGTGGTCGCCAAGGTGGGCCACTTCTCCGGCTGGGCCGGCGCCCTCGCGCTCGCCTTGCTGCAGGTTCCGATCGTGATCCGTACGACCGAAAACATGCTGCTGCTCGTGCCGAACGCATTGCGCGAAGCGGCAGTCGCGCTCGGTGTGCCGAAGTGGCGCATGATTCTATCGGTGACGCTGAAGGCATCGCTCGCCGGCGTCGTGACCGGCGTGCTGCTCGCCGTGGCGCGTATCGCCGGCGAGACCGCGCCGCTGCTCTTTACCGCGTTGTCGAACCAGTTCTTCTCGACCGATATGGGGCAACCGATCGCGAACCTGCCGGTGACCATCTACAAGTTCGCAATGAGCCCGTTCCCGCAGTGGCAATCGCTTGCCTGGGCCGGGGTGTTTCTGATTACGCTCGGTGTGCTCGGACTCAATATCCTCGCGCGCGCGATGTTCCACAAGAAGTGACGGCGGAGCGACCCTATGAATATGGCAGAGTCTCATTTGAACCCCATCGAGCGCCCAGCGGCGCCGGCCGGCTTCGATCCCGCGCACGGCGATTCGGCGCTCGCGCCGGCGGCTCCGAAGATCGAAGTCAAGAACCTGAACTTCTATTACGGCAAGTACCACGCGCTCAAGAACATCAACATGCAGATTCCCGAGGGCAAGGTGACGGCGTTCATCGGACCGTCGGGTTGCGGAAAGTCCACGCTGCTGCGTACGTTCAACAAGATGTTCGCGCTTTATCCGGAGCAGCGCGCCGAGGGCGCCATCATCATGGACGGCGAGGATCTGCTGACGAGCAAGCGCGACATTTCGCTGCTGCGCGCGCGCGTCGGCATGGTGTTCCAGAAGCCGACGCCGTTTCCGATGTCGATCTATGACAACATCGCATTCGGCGTCAAAATGTTCGAGTCGTTGTCGCGCTCGGAAATGGACGATCGCGTCGAATGGGCGCTGACGAAAGCGGCGCTCTGGAACGAGGTCAAGGACAAGCTCAGTCAGAGCGGCTACGGCCTGTCGGGCGGACAGCAGCAGCGGCTTTGCATTGCGCGCGGCATCGCGATCCGGCCGGAAGTGCTCTTGCTCGACGAGCCGTGCTCGGCGCTGGACCCCATTTCGACAGGGCGCGTCGAAGAGCTCATCGCCGAACTCAAGAACGATTACACGGTCGTCATCGTCACGCACAACATGCAGCAGGCGGCGCGCTGTTCCGATTACACCGGGTACATGTATCTCGGCGAACTGATCGAGTTCGGCGACACCGAGAAGATTTTCATCAAGCCGGTCCGCAAGGAAACCGAGGACTACATCACCGGCCGATTCGGCTGATGAATCGAGAGGGAGTTCACCATGTCCGATAAGCACCTGTCCAGCCAGTTCGACGCGGATCTCAACCTTCTTTCGTCGAAAGTGCTCGAAATGGGCGGTCTGATCGAAGCGCAGATCACGCGCGCGATGCAGGCGCTCAATGCATTCGACGCGGAGATTGCCGACCAGGTGATCGCCGCTGAGGAAACCGTCAATACGATGGAAGTCGCGATCGACGAGGAGTGCAGCAACATCATCGCGCGCCGTCAGCCGGCGGCGCGGGACCTGCGCTTGCTGCTCGCGATCTCGAAGACGATCACGAACCTCGAGCGCGCGGGCGACGAGGCCGAGAAAATTGCCAAGCGTGTGAAGCGGCTCATGGAAGACGGTGCGGCGCGCACCGTCAACATCGCCGAGATCAAGGTCTCGGGCGATATGGCCGTGACGATCCTGCGCCGCGCATTGGATGCGTTCGCGCGTCTCGATACCGTTGCGGCGGCGCAGATCGTGCGGGACGACAAGGCGATCGACGAGGAGTTTCGCGCATTCGTGCGCAAGCTCGTCACGTACATGATGGAAGACCCGCGCACGATCTCGGCGGGCCTCGAGTACCTGTTCATCGCGAAAGCGATCGAGCGGATCGGCGACCACGCGAAGAACATCGCCGAATTCATCATTTACATCGTGAAGGGCACGGACGTGCGGCACAAGTCGCGCGACGCGCTCGAACGCGAAGCGCTTAGTTAACGTCTCAAGAGGTGACGATGCCGAGCAGCATTCTCATCATCGAAGATGAGCCCGCCATTTCGGAGCTGATCTCGATCAACCTGCAGCATGCGGGCCATTGTCCGATCCGCGCCTACAACGCGGAACAGGCGCAGTCGCTGATCAGCGACGTGCTGCCCGATCTCGTCTTGCTCGACTGGATGTTGCCGGGCAAGTCGGGTATCGCGTTTGCGCGCGACCTGCGCAACAACGAGCGCACGAAACATATTCCGATCATCATGCTGACCGCGCGTGGCGACGAGCAGGACAAGGTGCTGGGTCTTGAAATCGGTGCGGACGATTACGTCACGAAGCCGTTTTCGCCGAAGGAATTGATGGCCCGCATCAAGGCTGTGTTGCGTCGGCGCGCTCCGCAACTGACGGAAGACATCGTGGCCATCAACGGACTCAAGCTCGACCCGGCCACGCACCGCGTCGCGGCACATGCCGATGGCAGCGAGATCAAGCTCGATCTCGGTCCGACTGAATTCCGGCTGCTGCATTTTTTCATGACACATCCGGAGCGTGTACATAGCCGTACGCAACTGCTCGACCAGGTCTGGGGCGATCACGTATTCGTCGAAGAGCGGACGGTCGACGTGCATATCAAGCGCTTGCGCGCCGCGCTCAAGCCGGCCGGCTGCGATGCTATGATCGAAACGGTGCGCGGCAGCGGCTACCGGCTCGCCAAGAGCGCATGATCCGGGCACCGGCGTTCCATTTTTCGCTCTTCGAACACGTGCAGGCATGAATATCATCTGGGCGCGCTCGCTCGTATCGCTGGTGCTGCTGGCAATCGCGAGCGCCGCCATCGGTGCGTTCGCCGGCGTCAAATGGGCGCTCGCGTTCGCACTCCTCGTGCTCGTCGTGCAAAGCTTCTTCGGCACGTATCACACGGAAAGGCTCTGGCGCCTGCTCGATGCGCCCGTCTACGGACAGGTCCCGAGCGCACCGGGCGTCTGGGGCGAGATCTACTATCGGCTGCATAAGCTCGCGAAGCGCTGGCACGCGCAGGTCCGTCAGGTCGAGCAGCAACATTCGCGCTTCATTCAGGCCATCCAGGCGTCGCCGAACGGCGTCGCGATGCTCGACGATCACGATCAGATCGAATGGTGCAATGCCATTGCCGAAGAGCATTTCGGACTCGATGCCAGGCGCGATCTGCGCCAGCACATCACTCACCTCGTGCGGCATCCCGAGTTCGTGCGATATCTGAATTCGCACCGGTACGAGCAGATGCTCATCATGCGCGGCATGGGCGATAAGCGGCAAAACGTCTTGTCGGTGCAGGTGTTTCCCTACGGCGAGAACCGCAAGCTCGTTCTCTCGGCGGACATCACCGAGCTCGAGCGGACCGACTCGATGCGACGCGATTTCGTCGCCAATGTCTCGCACGAGTTGAAGACGCCGCTGACGGTCCTATCGGGCTTTCTGGAGACGATGCGCGAGCTCCCGCTCGACGAAGCCGACCGTGCGCGCTATCTCGAACTGATGGAGCAGCAAGCGTCGCGCATGCGTCATATCGTCGATGATCTGCTCGTGCTGGCGAAGCTCGAAGGCGATGCCAAGCCGCCGAGCGACCACGCCATCGACATGGTCGCCGTATTGCGTCACCTTCGGGAGGATGCGGTCACGCTGTCGGGTGGACGCCATCAGATCGCGTTCGATAGCGATGACACCTTGACCGTCACCGGCACGGAAACGGAAATCCTCAGTGCGCTCGGCAATCTCGTCACGAATGCGATCCGCTATACGCCCGATGGTGGGTCCATCCGCGTGGAATGGCACCTCGTTGGCGGCGCGGCGGCGTTTTCGGTGACCGACACGGGCTTCGGCATTCCCGCAGACGACATTCCGCGCCTGACCGAGCGCTTTTATCGCGTCGATCGGAGCCGTTCGCGCGACACAGGCGGCACCGGTCTCGGCCTCGCGATCGTCAAGCATGTGCTGCAGCGGCACGATTCCGTGCTCGACGTCAAAAGCGAAGAAGGGCGGGGCAGCGTCTTCACGGTGCGCTTTCCCGCGCAGCGAACCGTACGCCGCCAACCTCAGCACGCCTGAGCGGTGGGCCCGGAACCCAGGGGCTAACAACCGAACTTCGTCAGCAGGCTCGCTTGCGCGTTACGCGAGGATTTGCCCGGACGTGAACGCCGATAGTGGCCATCGCTTTGCATGACCCAGGCGGATTGATTGTCGCCGAGGAAGCCGGAAAGCCCTTCGGCGATGACGCGCCGCTTCAGGCGCCGGTCCCGGATCGGGAATGCGACTTCGACGCGGCGGAAGAAGTTGCGATCCATCCAGTCCGCGCTCGAGAGGTAGACACGTTCGTCGCCGTTGGAGAAGAAGTAAAAGATGCGATGGTGCTCGAGAAACCGGCCCACGATCGATCGCACGGTGATGTTCTCGGAGAGGCCAGCCACTCCCGGCTGCAACGAGCAGACGCCGCGTATGATCAGGTCGATCTTGACGCCCGCTTGGGAGGCCTCGTACAGCTCCGCGATCACGGTCGGCTCGAGCAGCGCGTTCATCTTTGCGACGATGCGCGCCTTTTTGCCGGCTCGTGCGTTTTCCGCCTCAGCGCGAATGGCTTCCACGAGCCGCGGGTGCAGCGTGAACGGAGACTGCCAAAGCTCGTGCAGCTTCAACTCGCCGCCAATGCCCGTCAATTGCTGGAAGACATGGTGTACGTCTTCGCAGATCATCTGATCCGAAGTCATCAAACCGAAATCGCTGTAGAGCCTTGCCGTGCGCGGATGGTAATTACCCGTACCGAGGTGCGCGTAGCGCTTGAGCATGGACCGGCCGTTTTCCGTCACGCGGCGCACGATCAGCATCATTTTCGCGTGGCATTTATGGCCCACGACGCCATAGACCACGTGCGCGCCCACCGCCTCGAGCTGCGATGCCCAATTGATATTCGTTTCTTCGTCGAAGCGTGCGAGCAGCTCGACGACGACGGTCACTTCCTTGCCATTGCGCGCCGCCTGCATCAGCGCGTCCATCAGTGGCGAGTCGGTGCCCGTGCGATAGATCGTCTGCTTGATCGCCATGACGTTCGGATCCTGCGCCGCTTGCACGAGCAACTCGAGCACGGGCTGGAAGCTCTCGTACGGATGGTGCAGCAGGACATCGCCCTGATCGATCGTTTCGAAATGATTCGCCGAATTGGCAAGCCGCTCCGATGTGGCCGGCACGTGCGGCACGAACTTGAGGTCGGGGCGGTCGACCATCTCCGGCAACTGCATGAGACGGACGAGGTTCACGGGGCCCTCGACCCGGTAACAGTCCTTTTCGCTCAGGCCGCTTTCGTCGAGCAGGCGCTGCAGGAGATGAGGCGGCGTATCGGCCGAGACTTCGAGCCGTACCGCATTGCCGAGATGGCGCGCCGGCAGCTCGCCTTGCAAGGCGACGCGCAGATTGGTGATTTCGTCCTCGTCGACGAATAGCTCGCTGTTGCGCGTGATCCGGAATTGGTTGCAGCTGCGCACGACGAGATTCGGAAAAAGCTCGCCCACGAAACGCTGCATGAACGAACTCAACAATACGAACCCGTGAGTGAACCCCGAGAGCTCCTGCGGCATGCGCACGAGCCGCGGCAATGCACGCGGCGCCTGCACGATGCCCATGACCGCTTGCCGACCGAATGCGTCCTTGCCCTCGAGTTCGATGACGAAGTTCAGGCTCTTGTTGAGCACGCGGGGGAAAGGGTGAGCGGGATCGAGCCCGATCGGGGTGAGCACGGGCAGCAGCTCGTCGTTGAAATAGCGGTGCGCCCACTGCGTCTGGGCTGCCGTCCACGCTTCGCTGCCGTGAAAGTAGATGCCTTGCTCCTCGAGCGCCGGCAGTATCGTTTCGTGCAGCATGCTGTATTGGCGATGCACGAGTTTTTGCGCGCGCTCGACGACCAGATCGTAGACATGCTGCAGCGACATGCCGTCCGGCGCGAGCGCTCCCGGATTGTCGCGCATCTGTTCCTGCAATCCGGCCATGCGGATTTCGAAGAATTCGTCGAGGTTGCTGCTCGTGATACAGATGAAGCGCAGCCGTTCCAGCAGCGGTATCGCCGGGTCAGCGGCCTGGGCGAGCACGCGCTCGTTGAAGCCGAGGATGCCCAATTCCCGATTGAGCAGAGGGTAACGCACCGACATCGGTAGTAGTGAGTGAGAAGGGTCGGATGGAAAAGCGAACGGTTGCTCGGAAAGTCTCACAGTCCAATGTCTTTTAGATGAACGTCGATGTCATCAATTCTACGGGTAATTGATCTAATTTGAGACGGCTGCTCGGCGCGGGCGCGCAATGAGGAATAGGCGTGCCCTGCGAATGACCGGAGTGCCCTCCTATGTGCGTAAAATGGCGACTTTGAACCGCGTTGCGCCGTCATCCGCTCGAAATCGCGGAGCGGCGCCTCTCGCGCGACTGGAAACGTTTCCGCTCATGCCTACCACCCCGCATTTGCTTGCCTCGGTCGATCTCGGCTCGAACAGCTTCCGCCTCATTGTGGGTCGCGTCGAGGAAACGCCGGCCGGCAGTCAGATTTATCAGGTCGATGCGCTGCGCGAACCCGTGCGCCTCGCGGCTGGACTGTCCGCCGACAAGATGCTCGACAGCGCATCGCAGGAGCGGGCGTGGAATGCGCTCAAACGTTTCGGCGAGCGCCTGCGGGACTTTCATCCCGATCATGTGCGCGCGGTCGCGACGAACACGCTGCGGGTCGCTAAAAACGCACCCGAGTTCCTCGTCGAGGCCGAGAAGGCGCTCGGCTTTCCGATCGAAGTCATCGCCGGGCGGGAGGAAGCGCGGCTCATCTATGCGGGAGCGGCGCATTCCGTGCCCGCGAGTTCGGGCAAGCGGCTCGTGGTCGATATCGGCGGTGGCTCGACCGAGTTCATCATCGGTTCGCATTACACCCCGCTCGTCATGGAAAGCCTTTACATCGGCTGCGTGAGTCATAGCCGGCAGTTCTTCCCCGCCGGCAACGTGGACGAGTACACGATGCGGCAGGCCGAGCTCGCGGCGAAACGCGAGATACAAATCATTTCGCACGAGTACAAGAAGGCGGGCTGGGATCAGGCGATCGGCTCGTCGGGCACGGCGCGCGCGCTCGCCGAGCTCGTCGAGGCGAACGGCTTCAACGATGCCGGCATCTCGCACGGCATTTCGCGCGGCGGGCTCGAGCGGCTCAAGCGCGCGCTGATCAAAGCCGAGAACGTGAACCGGCTCAAGCTCATCGCGCTCAAGGCCGATCGCGTGCCGGTGCTTGCAGGCGGGCTGTCGATCATGCTCGCTGTGTTCGAGGAACTCGGCGTCGATTACGTCGATACGACCGACGGCGCCTTGCGTCTCGGCGTGCTCTACGATCTGCTGGGGCGGACGCAACACGAGGACATGCGTGCGGTGACGGTCGAAGGCTTCACGCGCCGCTATGGCGTCGACCGCGCGCAGGCGCAGCGTATTCGCGATCTGGCGGTCGGTTTTTACGATCAGCTCGGCGGGGCGGATAGGAACAACGCCGACGATGCGGACGAAGACCGCATGTTCCTCGCATGGGCGGCGGCGCTGCACGAGATCGGATTGTCGATTTCGCACAGCGCTTATCACAAGCATTCAGCCTATATCGCGAGCAATGCCGATATGCCCGGGTTCTCGCGTACGGACCAGGCGCGGCTTGCGGCGCTGGTGCTCGGCCATGCCGGCAAGCTCGGAAAACTGGCGCAGACGCGCGACGTCGAATGGCCGCTGCTGTTTTGCCTGCGGCTTGCCGCGTTGTTGTGCCGGCGCCGAGCCGATGTCGGGCTGCCGGGCATTCGTGTCGGAAAGAAGGGCAACGGCTATGAAGTCAGGTTGCCCAACGAGTGGGTGGCCAATAATCCATTGACCGACTACAGCCTCGTTCAAGAGGCTGCGGAATGGGAGAAGGTCGGCATTCGCTACCGCGTCGTTTATACGGACGACTGAGCCCCGGGGCGGTGCGCTCAGCGGGCGGACGTTTCGCCGAGGAAATGGCGCGCGTAACGCGCGTTGATGTCGGCGAGCCTGAACAACGTCAGGAAATCCGCGCAATTGAAGTCGGGATCCCAGGCGGGCGCGCCGCAAATTTTCGCGCCGAGCCGCAGATAACCTTTCACGAGCGGAGGCGGCGCCACCTTTGCGCCCGTACGCAGCTCTTCGACGGGTAGCGGTGTATGCGCGAACGCCCGATATTCCGGGGCCGTCAACGCGCTTTCGCGCAGCGATTCGTAGAGGTTCACCGCGAAATGCCCGCCGTCGGCCATCGGCACGCTCGCGCAGCCGAGCATCGTTTCATAGCCGTTTTGCATCATATAGGCGCCCAAGCCGCCCCATAGCGACATGATGACCGAGCCGCTGCGGTAGTCCGGATGGACGCATGAGCGACCGACTTCGACCATCTTCGAGCGCAGGTGGGTGAGCCGCGAAAGATCGAACTCGCCTTCGGCATAAAGACGCCCGACGCGGGCGGCCTGATGCGGTGGCAGCACACGGTATGTGCCCACGACCTTCAGCGTATCGAGATCGCGCACGAGCAGGTGATCGCAGTAGGGATCGAACGGGTCCACGTCCAGACCGGCTGGACCGACGACGCGTGCACCCATTTCTTCGGCGAATACGCGATAGCGCAGCCGTTGTGCTTCGCGCAGTTCTTCGTCCGTGCGTGCCCAGGCGACCTGGAGCCGATGCTGCGCGGTGATCGTTTCCTCCGCGCGGGGAAGTCGGCGGCGCGAATCGAGCGGAAGAATGAAAGCGAGGGGCAGGGTAGGCGTCGGCAGGTCTCGCATAAAGGTTCCTGATCAAATGTAGGAATGCGGTGTATTTGCCAATGTAGTAACCGCCGATGACGCTCGCATGGCAAACCCGTGTAAATGCGATGACATGTCGCATCAGCGACACGCATGTTTCACGATTCGACTGTCAGACGATTCTAGGCGAGATCGGGCGAAATCACGGCGCGGATCAGCACCGGCGCCTGACCGTCGCGCGCTCGGCTTTCCAGCCACCAGACGCCGGACTTCTTGACGGACCACTCAGTGGCTTTTCCCGCTACGAGTTGCGAGACCACGAGGCCGAGCGTCGGCTGATGACCGACGATCACGACCGTTTCGGCCGCGCCTTCCGGCCAGCCGGCGGCCGTGAGGACTGCTTCGGCGCGCGCGCCGGGCGCAATCTCTTTGACGATCCGGTATTGATCGGTCAAGGCTTCGACGGTCTGGACGGTCCGCGCGGCGGGGCTCGCGAGAATCAGAGCGTCGGGCGGCAGACGGTGTTTGAGCCATTTGGCCGTCGTCTGCGCTTGCTTGCGGCCACGGGAGGTCAGTTGACGGGCGAGATCTGTCGACGCAATGTCTTCGGCTTCGGCGTGACGCCAGAGGATGAGATTCATGAGCGTCTCCTTTTTCGTTGAACCCGATCGATTCAATTCTGCTGACCTTGTTGACCCGCAAACCAGGTGCCGGGTTCGACATGCTTGCGATGCGATGCTGTGGAAATTCTCGGAACGCAATCTGATTGACCGCTGGCAGGAGGGCAGGCTAGAATCACGGATTCGTCGGAGCGTAGCGCAGCCTGGTAGCGCATCTGATTTGGGATCAGAGGGTCGAAGGTTCGAATCCTTTCGCTCCGACCACCAGTATCAAGCAACGAAGCCCAGCCATTTCGGCTGGGCTTCGTGCTTTTTGAGGCAAGCTTATACAGCCAGCCGTTTTGCTGGCTTTATCTTTGCGGTGCTTTTCTGCTCGGCTTGCCACAAGTCGTATTGCAACTGGGCACGCAGCCAGATTTCCGGACTTCCTTGCAGCCATTGCGCCAGCCGGATCGCCATTTCGGCACTGATGGCAGCCCGGCCGTTCAGGACGCGGGACAGCGCAACGCGGGACACACCCAGTTGTTCGGCGGCCTCGGTCACGCTCAAGCCCAACTCGGGCAAGACATCCTCCTTGAGCGTTTCGCCGGGATGCGGCGGGTTATGCATGCGCATGATGCTTCCTAGCGGTAATCCTGACAATTGACAGTTTCGACGTCTTCTTCTCGTCGATTGAACGCGACGAGCCAGAGCATCAGAGCCTTCGACTGTCTCACAGGCCACGCCCGGAGCACCGCAGCACGTCGATTTTTACGCCTCGCTACCTGTTTTCTTTGCGACTCGCCGATCGCGTCCCATGATACGAATGCGCGCGTCGAACTGGCGCGGCGCCATCGAACGCGGGAGACGAGATTGAGCGAATCGCGGGGCGAAGCACAGGTGTGCTAGCGCATTGCAACGAGCGTCACGGATTCCGGGTTGCCGATCCACACCGCAAGCGCTGAGCAATTGTCCACACTACCCGACAGCTCCGAGCGTTGCCTGATTGCATCGGCGAGCAGCGTCAACCAATCGCTCACCGTATGCACGGCGCGCAGGCAGTACTCGATCAGTTCGTCAGGCAGCAATTGCCAGAAACCGTCCGTACACAATAGAAAAGCATCCCCATCTTCGACGGATATCGCGGAACTCAAGTCCGGCAGCACCTCGCCGGTCATGCCGAGAGCATGGAGCAGGAGACCGGGACTGAGGCCGTCGCACGGCAGCCCGGCGTCGGCCAGCTGCTGGACGAGGCTATGGTCGCGCGTGCGCTCGACGAGCTGGCCGCGGCGAAACCGATAAAGGCGGCTGTCGCCAACGTGCGCCCACTGTGCCGTGCGCAATTCGCTATCGACCAGCAACGCGACGATCGTTGCCGCCATCTCCCGAAGTGCGGGATTGTGCCGCTGCCTGGCAACGATTGCGCCGTTC
>NZ_JBMRBK010000032.1:0-61757 GCF_057351765.1 Trinickia sp.
AACGCGTGGAGTCGTTCAGCATAAAGCGGCGGTTCGTTCGTACTGCCGCATCGTTGTTCGTTCCAACGCATCGGGCGTCTCTTTCCCCGAAATACGATCGAGGCCATTCCAAAACAGGAGGCTTCGATGCCGATTTCCGCTGCTGGTGGCGCCGACGGCCCGCAAAACCGGGTTCCACCGCCCCCGAAAGAGCATCCTGATAACGGCGACAAAGCCCAGCCTGCTGCCCGCAGGCGTGCCCAAGGTTCTTCCGAACTGCAGGGTCTGCCCGAAGAGAATTCCAGGGGCGAGGCACGACGCCGATGGCGGTCGCTCTTCAGAACGCCGGCACGCGAGATGCCATCGCCCGAATCCGCGAGTCAGGACACGGACGCATCGAAGAAAAAAATCGTTCGCGCGGTGGACGGTGCGATATCCGAGCAGGCGCAGCCGAACCCACTGGAGGCGCTCAACGGCAGCCTCCCGCAAATCGACGTCGCACTGTCTCAGTTGTTGCACTCGCTGCCGCCTGAATTCGCGGAAACATTCGATGTCGGCGCGATCGAAACGATGGATGATTTCCTCGCTGGCAGCGACAAGCTGCTGGAGGCCCTGGAGCAGGCCGGGGTGCTCGATGCGCTGATGGAAGCCATGGGCCCGGAGCACGCCCAATCCCCGCAAGCAAACGGTGAGGAGTCCGAACAACGCAGCAGGCTGCGGCGGGCAATTGCTTCGCCGTACGTTCCGGTGATCTCCCTGGCTATCGTTGCCACCCTGCTCAAGACCGCCGCATGGTATGGGCTGCCATCCATATCGGATGATACGGTGCTCGCGTCCATCGGCCTGGGAGCGTTGGCTCACCCCGTTCTCAGAAAGGTCGTGGCGACCGCGGCAAAGATCGTCGGCAGTTGGCTGATCGCGCTGACCGAATACATTCCGTTCACCACGGCAACCTCCATTGCGGACAAGAACGACATCAATCTGGCCAAATTCCGCGGGATTCTCCAACCGATCGATCTCGGCGCCTTTCTCGGTGCCGCCGCGGTGCTCGATCACGAAAAGATCGGGCCGCACCATTACATCGGCTTTGCCATCGTCATCGCCGGTTCCACCCTTGCCAACTGGCCCGACAACGAGTTGCCGCCGCTCGAGCGCATGTTGCGCGACGCGGCAAAGCCCGATTCGGCGATGTCGAACGCGCTCGCATCGATTCGCGAACATACGCCGATCTTGAAGAACAAGGACCCGCGCGAATCGCGCAGCCAATTGCGCACTCGTCAGTCCGAAGCACTCGCGCTTGCCCAGTATTTGAATGAGGATGTCACTGCGCAGCTCAAATCGCTGGAAAGCAGTTTGCAACGCGCGCTCGCATCGCGCGAACTCGCGGTCGCTGACGGCGCGGATAGCGAGCCGACAGAACTCGAAGCCGAACTCGGCAAACAATTGAGAAAAGTCGAGAAGATGTTGGCGGCCGCTCCCCGGCTATCGGAGCAGTTGGAAGACTTGGCCCGGGAGGCCGGGGAGCAATCGGAACAGAAAGCCAAGCGGATGAAGACGATCTTCACTCGCGCATGGTGGATCGCCCAGGGCGCGGCCGCCACCGGGGCGGTCGTCTTCATGTTGAAGGACGACCCGATGGCCGCGGCGCTGAGCCTGTCGGCAGGGGCGACGGGCATCAAGACGCTGGCCTGGTTCAAGCATACGACCAAGAAAGACGAAGAACTCCTGCCAGAGAAGCTGACGCCGACGGATCCAAAGCGGCTCGAACTCGCGTACAAGATCGCCCGCGTGCTATATAGCTGGCGCTACGCGTTCTTCGAATACATCGAATTGACGATCGCCAATGGCGAGGCGGATGTCGTTCCCGTGCGCGGGGCGATCGAAGGTACCGACGCGGTCTGGACAATGGCGTTCCTGTCGATGGTGAAAGGTGCCGAAGTGAAGTTGAAACAGCTTTCGGGCCTACTGTTGGCCGCGTTCGGCATCTGGATCGCCACCCGATGACGCCGCCGCGGCGCCTGGCGTCGCGCCACCGCGCGCCCGAGGGACCGGGTGCCCATGTTCTGCGCGATACGCGTGACAAACACCGAACGTTCGTCCACGCTTCGGTTCGCGCCTCAGCACATAAATTCGCTCGCGCGGTGAGCTTTCGCAACCTTCGGACTATCTTGCGTTGCTCATGCTCGGTGCTTTGCCGCACCGCAAGACAGGCCCGTCCACGTAGCAGATGAGGAGAACGATGGAGCTTCGCCGCGCCAACTTGTCCGATGAAACCCCGGTTCGCGCACTCGTCGATGCCGCCTACGCACGCTGGATACCCGTTATCGGCGCGCGACCCGAGCCAATGCTGCGCGATTACGCCGCCGTGCTGCGTCAGCACGAGGTATGGGTGCACTGCGCGCCAAAGGGCCGGATCGATGCCATGCTGGAACTCGTCGAGGCCCCCGATCATCTGCATATCGCCAATCTCGCGGTATCGCCCGAGCGACAACGCCGGGGGCTCGGCAGCGCCCTGTTGCGGTTCGCCGAAAGCCAGGCGTGGCGCTTGCAGATTTTCAAGCTGCATCTTTGTTTGAACCGCGAAATGACGGCAAATCAGCGTCTTTACGAACGGCACGGCTTTATACCGGCACATGTAAGTCGGATCGACGGGCTGGAAATCGTTTTTATGGCCAAATCTCTCCGCCCGGTAGGGACGGATCGCATCCCATCGGGATTTGCGCCCGAATCGCCATCGGTTCGCTCCGCGGTATTTGGTCCCCCGGGCACGGTGTAAAGTTCTACTACCCACTAGGCAGCAGGCGACGCAATCATGAAGCCCATCATCCGCAACGTTGGCAATCTCGACGGAAGGCCAATCGGCGAGGACGCGACGGGTGCCAACAAGGCCCCGACGCAACACTCGCCGACCGCTCAATCGCTCCGCGGCTCGCCGCTGACGGAAATCGCCGGGACCCACAAATCGGGGCGTACGCCTGAAGCGGGACGCGCGGATACCACGCGTGCGGGCGCATTCAGGTACGCCGATGCCGCATCGGACAAGACCGCTGGCACCGCAACCGCCACGAATCTACTGCTGGCTGCATCGACAGTACGCAATGTCGATAATCTACGAGATCTGATCTCCAACCTCGTCGCCTCGGCCAAGGCGAGTGCGGCCGCGCAGTCCGAGCCGTCGCTCGAGGCGCATTGCGAAGTGTTCGAGAAAGCGGCCGACCGGGTAGTCCATTGGACATCGTGGAACCAGCAGGTGGCCGGGCTGCGCGAGCTGAGGCTGGCATTCCGCGAACTGCCGCCCGAGGTGGGACAAACGCGGCTGGGTTCGGCAATCAACGCCGCCCATGAGAAAGCGATCAATTCGCGTGCAACCTACCTCGCCAATCAGATCGAATCTGCGGAGGACCTCCGGCAGGTGTTGGGCACGCCGCTGCTCGGCCAGGACAGCAGTTGGCCCGATTCGCTGCGCGAGCTCGCCCATGCCGCGTTTCTCGAGGCGGTTGCGGACCGCCTCAAGACCCTCCCGCCCGATCAAGTCGGCGAATGGCATCAGGTTCTTTCGGAGGCAATCGTCTCGTCGCCGCCGTGGGTGGCCTACAGCGCGGACGAGAAGCTCATGCAGCTGGAAGCCCACGACCTGCTGCCCCCGGATGTCAGAGCGGAGTTCGAAGCGGGTGAGCGACTCGAGCAGGCCGCCGGATCGGTTCACGATATTGCGGACCTGCACGCACTGCTTGCCGAGCCGGGTATCCTCGGATTCGAGATGCCGGACGGTCTGCTCGGGCTCGTTCGCTCAGAGCACGACGGCAATTTGGGCCTTCAGGCACGACGGCGGCCCGAGCCGTTGGCGGTGGCGGCCACGCTGGTTGGCAGCTTCACGTCGAAGGAGGCGAATCACCAGGCCTTTGACGAGATCTTTGCGAAGGTCGACAGCATCGAACCGCCAGGTCATCGTATCGCGTCGCTCATGGCCCTCGCCGGGGCCGCGAGCCGGCTCGGCGACGACCCCGCGCGTGGGCAGGCCTACAACCGTGTGTTGAACAACGCGCGAACGCTGCGCGAGAAGCAGCAAATCACTTCTCAGCAATATGCGTTGGTGCGCGATGCGCTGCACCGGGCCGTTCAAACGCGTCAGGGTGACGATGCCGGGCCCGCGGAACAATCGGCGCTCGACGCGCTGCGTCAAGACGCCGGCGCCCGATCCCGCTACGGCCTCGCCGCCTGAAGCATTCGAAGATCTAAGCTGCCCGCCATCCCAGGCGGGCGGTATCCACCTCTCGAAAAGAATCGAGTGCGGGACATAATAAACACGACAACCCAATTAAATCCCCACCATTTCACGAAAGCCATTTTTAAGGTATCTCGGGTTTTTCGTTAAATCGAAGCAAGCTTCGCAAAAATCCAATCAAGAACACATCCGTGTCATAAAGTTGAATCCAAGAAAACGGATCGTTTCCACGCATCATTCGTCGGTCGCTTTCGTCGACTGTTTTCATCGAGCACTCAATGGGCTAGCGGGTACGTTTCCCCGTCTCTTCGCAATCGGTGCCTAGAGTGCCAGAGCATTCCAGGCAAACGGGAAATTTGTCGGTCAGGCAACCCACGACTACGAAATATCATAGTCCGGGCCCTTTCATTGCCCGCTAAATTAGCGTATTGGGCGCGGTAAGGAGGAGAGTTTGAGAACCAGCAAGAACATCCAGCACAGCCTGCTGATGTTGGATCGCAGTCAGCGTTGCCTGCCCGAATTCGTCGAGCGTTCCTCGAACGCCGGCCGATCCGCCATTGTCGACGCGCTATCGGCTGCGACTGGCCCTGACCAGCGCCGGCTCGTCATTGCCGCGACCATCGGCACCATCGGCTTCGACTCGGTCTGCTATTGGCGATTTGCGCGCACGGGCGATCTGATGACCCGCGCCCTTTATGTACGCGAATTTTCCGCCCCCGAGTGGCCGGACCTCTACATTCGCGAACGCTATATCGAGATCGATCCGCGCATTGCGTTCGCATGCCAATGCGAATGGCCGTTCATATGGGACCTGGGCACACTCGCACAAAACCCGACCGGAACGCAGACGAATATCGACCTCGTGCGTCTGCACAGCCTCGTCGACGATTGCGACCGCGCCGCCCTGCGAAGTGGAGTCACGCTCGCGCTGTCGAATCCGCGCAGTTCGTTTCAAAGCGTCATCAGCTTCAGCGCCGCGAATGCGTCGCGGCATTGGATTACCGATCGCGTGGTCGGGCAGGCTTATGCGGTCGGGCTTGCCTTGCACGAGTTCGTCCTGACACACGCCCCTTCTCTCGAAGAGAACGTGCCGGCCAAACCGATCACCCAGACGCAGCGCAGGATCCTCGGGGCGTTGACGCAGGGCCTGAGCGACAAGGAAATAGCCGATTTACTCGGGACCTCGGCCTATAACGTCGATTACCACCTGCGCCAGCTCAAGCGGCGCTATGGCGCGCAAAACCGCGTGCACCTGGCCTATCTTGCCGGATGCCGCGACGACTGGCGGCGCGACGGCAGCCCACAGCGGACCGTCGTTCGCGCCGCGGCAGCCGCCGCTTCGAACGCCGCGCAGACTTCGACCGTGGCATGAGTGTGACAGGACCCGTCCCGTTTTTCGTTTTTTAAGTCACTACATCGCATCGAAGTAAGTCACTACATTTCGCCAAACTATAGTCGGGTTTTCCGTAGAGGCCGGCCGGTCAGCATACATAGCTGACCGCAAAGGCTCTCCGCGGGCATAACTGATCCGGTTATGGGAGAGGCGAGATGGGTTGGATAATCAATCCGATGCATGGTTTGCTGCCGCCGAACGGCGCAGAACAGTTTGCCCCCGATGCGCCACTGAGCAACAACCCGGTGCCGAACGAGCCGCTACCGCTTGCACGGACACCCGGCACCGTATGCGACATTCCGCGGCGCGATCGGCACGATGATGCCGACACAGCCCAGCCATCGCGGGCCACAGCGCTGCGCGAACGGATCCTCCGCCTGGCACGCCCGAACGGCAAGACCGTTTCGAACGCGTTCGGCGCGAAACGAACGGTCTCCCCCACGCCGGCCAGCCCTGACCTCACGCTCGACGACTGCGATCTGCGCACCGCGAAAGCGCCCCGCGGCCAAAAGATCGTCGACCGCCAGCGCGGACAAAACGCCCGCATGCTAGTCGGAGATGTGGACGCGAATGCGCCGGACGGCCCGGCAATCTTCGCCAACTGGCTTGCAGCGGCGACGTACATCACGAATTCGTTCACTCATGGATCGCTGCAGGAGCGCAGACAGGCCTACGATTTCGCGCAGGAAATCCTGACTACATTCGGGCACGGCGATCAGCCCGAGGCGCCCCATCTCAAGGCGATTCTCATGGCACGCGGGCTCGTCGCAGTGTCCGGCGGCGATCTGACGTCGGCACGCGACGCGTTTCGTGCGACTTGCGGCAGGCCCGTCAACCCGGACGACGACACGCTGCGCCGAGCCTTTGCATTGCAGTGCGAGCTGGCCCTCGACCCCAATGGCTTCGAGGCGTTGCTCGAAGCGGCCCCGGGCACCATGCCGACGATCGACGGATTGACGAAGACCGAGCAACGCATCCATCGCGATGCCCATGTCGAAACGTTGCGCGCCGCGCACCGCCTGATGGCCGTCTGGCCTGAGGGCCGCCCGCGGCCCCGCAGCCTCGACGAGCTCCACATCATCGTCGATGGCGTCTTGCCCGACGACGAGCGTACCGATTTTCTGTCGTACGACTCGACCATGATGGAACCGGTGAGACAAGCGCTGCTGTCCCAACCGTTCGCATTACGAGCATTTGCGGCGGGCGTCATGCTGAGACGAAACCCTCGGGCAACCCCGCCTGCGGCTTTGCGCACGGCATACTTCGCATTCCGAAACAATATCGGCGAAGAGGATCTGCCGAAAATTCAGTCGCGGACCTTCCGGATCGTCGAGCAGGCGCAGCTGCATACCCGCAATGCCAAAGCCGAATCGTGGTTGAAAGAAGTCGGAAACACTCTCACCGGCGAATTCTCTCGCGGCCGCGAGACGAAGGACACGCCGTTCGCCGCGTTCGAACTGGGTACCGCCGGCGTCTTTCTCGACCACCCTGACAAGGATTTCGGGCAAGCGCACGCGATAGACGTCGTCATCGATGCGCTGAACGAGGTCATCGTCAGCGAGCCGCCGCGCATGCCTGGTGAAATGCCCGCCCCGAAGATCGTACGCGCGGCGATTCGCGCGGCGGTCCTTCGGCGCTGGAAAGAAAAGATCGCCGCGAAAGGCTGGCGCGACGATATGTCGTTCGGCCGTCTCGATCGCAAAAAAATCATGCACGACGTGGCATCCGCGCTCAACCTGAATCCCAGGTTCGTGCTGGCCCATCGCCGTGATTTCAAGGTACCACCCAAGGTGAACGCCGTTCACCTCGATAGCTGGGCAACCTGGGCCGGGGCCGACCGGGATCAGGTCATTTCCCGCAGCCATCGCTCGCACGCGACTGTCGGCAATGCGCCGAACACATTGGGCGAATGCCTCGAGCGCATGAAGCGGATGCGCGACGATGGGCGGCGCCCACCCCGAAACGCGCAGGGAAACTTCGACCTCTTGCACGAGTTCATCGAACACATCCCGCCGACCTGGGGGCTGCGCGCGAGTCTCGAGCGCTCCCGCGGCATCAGCACGCTCCCAACGGCGAACTCCGGCCAGAACTATGGCACCGACGCCCTCCCGGTGTCCGGCGCGCTCCTGCCCGATCTCGCCTATGTCAATGGAAGGACGAGCTTCATCGAAATCGGCTCTTCGGCGCATACGGGCCAACTGATCATAGGCAACGCGAAAAGGCAGAATATAAGCGCCGGCATGGGTGCCTACGTGGGTGTATCCGACGGGATGGCCGTGGCCAGCATCAACGGCGGCGTGTCGTTCGGAAGCGAAAACATACTCGAGAACGGCGTGGTGTTTCGCGCTCGCCTCGAGCATCTCGACGATCCGACCAACAACACCGCATGGCGCCGGACCCTTCAGCATCTGGTCAAAACCATCTCGACGAGCGGGCCGAACGGCGCGATGCCCGAAACGAGCGAACAGATGTCGATGGCGATCGTCGACGCGTTCTACAAGGATCCGAACTTGTCCGTGAACTGGATCGAGCGCGACGTATCGACGAAGTATGCAACGGTCGGCGCCGCGGCGGGCCTGCGGATCGCCGATCCGCAAGGCTACAAGACCGGCGTGTTCATGACAGGCAGCGCCACCGCGTTTCGCTCGTCGGAAGCGCGCCGCGATACGACCGGCGACCAGACCGTCAGCACCGACGCGCGCGGGCAAGGACGAGCGGCCAACGCTTCGGCTGCCGCCGTTCTCAGTTTCGAAGCGATCGAAGCGGACCTCGGGCCCGTCGCATCGACATCGGTACCGAGCCTGCCGATGGCCGCCGTCAGTACCCCGCTCTTCAAGAAGTCGACGCATTCGGTTCTGCGCGGCTTTTACGAAGATGGCAGGATCGTCCCCGAAAAGACCTTCCTCGACACCGAATTCAGTCGTCCGAAGGACTTTCTCGCTTATGTCGATAACAACAATGCGGAATGGCGCGAGGCGCTCGGCAGCCAGCGCGAACTCGACAAATTCACGACAAAGGTCAAGCTCTCCACCTTGCGAGGCAACAGACAGTGGGGAGAGCGGCGGCAATTGACGCATGAGGCCGCCGAGCGGATCAATGCACTGTTGAGCGTGCTGCGTGCCTACGAGCGCAGCACGCCGGCGTTGAGCCCCAAAGACGAGAGAGTCGTCGCCTCCACCAGGCGACAGCTCACCGCCGAGCTCGAAAACCCGGCGAACTTTCGGCCCCTCCTGCTTTACGCCTACGAAAACAACTCGGTCGAAAAGACCCGTGGACTCAATTTCCTCTTGGTGGCGGCCAAGACCACGTCGGTGAGCGGCGAGCGGGAGATCGCCTTCGTGCGCGCGCGTCATCCTCACCCCGCGACTACCTCGGCCGATCGAGAGGACGTAGCGACCCATCCTCCGCAATAAGGGAAGCACTTCGGTTCATCGTCACGCAGCTGGTGCACACCTTCACTCCGGTTGAATCGTTTGCACCATTCAATAACAGATCGGGCCGAACGTGGTGCACTGCCGCGAACCGATGTGCGGACGTGCGAATGACGGCCGGGACTGAACGCGCCAGCTACCGGGCGACCTTCGCGGGCTTGCCGAGGCCGAGCTTTTCCATGGCTTCGTGGGCATCGATGACCATCGCCGAGATCTCGCCGACAGTCGCGCGCAGCTCGGTGGCGCGCGTGCGTATCTGCTCGTACGCTTCGTTCTCTGTCAGCCGGTGCGCTTCGACGAGCACGCGTACCGCCCTCTCGATCTGCCGGCGCGCCTTGATGGCTTCTTCCAGCTTCACGACCTTGTTTTGCAGCCGCTGCTGGTAACGTGCAGCCGCTCGCGCGAGAACCAAAGTGCTGAGAATGCCCGTGGAGCGATATGGCTTCGTGATCACGCCATGCGCTTGCGTATCGAGCAGCATTTTCAGCGCGGTCGGATTCTCGTAGTCCGATAAGGCGATCAACGTCGCCGACGTATCCGCCGCGCTCCAATGCCCCGTGCTTCTCGCCTCCGGTCCGACGTGGAAAAACACGGCATCGGCATCGCCCGGCACCTGCGCCGGAAACGGCCAGATCGCCCGCAACGGACAGCCGAGCCGGCGCAATTGCTCCTCGAGAACATTGCGGTCTTCGCCGGGCGGGTGAATCACGAGTACACGCAGCGTGCGCAGATCCTCGAAGAGTCCGCGAGCCCATGCCGTCATGCGCGCCCTCCATCGAGCCAGAACTCGGAAAATCCATACGAGATCAGGTAGGGATCGGGCTTCACCGGCTTCGGGCTTTCCCAAACGATGTCGAACGAACCGTCCGGCTGGCAAACGGCGATACGGGGCGTCAGGATCGCGTGATTGTTTTCCGGGTCGATCCTGAGCAAGCCCTCGGGCGAATCGAACTCGACACCATGAACCGCATCGACGAGTTTCGCGGCATCGAGACTCTTCGTACGGGCCAACGCGAGCGCGAACAAATGGACCTGGTTATACGCCATTTCCGACCACATGCTCGCGGGCTGATCGCCGAAGCGCCCGCGCCACGACTCGAGAAAGCGCCGGTTGCCGGCCAGATCGAGCGTATTGAGGTAGCTCGCCGAGACGATATGGCTGCCGCACAACTGCGCGCCGATCATCCGCGTTTCACCCTCGGTCATCGTCAGGCTTGCGATCGGGATGCGCTCCGGATCGATATCGTGCTCGCGATACAGGCGGTAAAACGCACGTGCGCCCCGCCCGATCAAGGTGGAAAACACCACATCGGGTTCGAGCGCCTTGATTTGTCGCACCACGCCGACCAGATCGTCGACATCGGCATCGCTCGGCAGATAGACTTCCTCGACGATTTCCCCGCCGTGCTGCTCCACCATGTCCCGCATGATCCGATTCGACTCGCGTGGATAGATGTAGTCGGCCCCCACGAGAAACAAGCGCCGGCCGTGGTTGCGAAGCAAATACGCAGCCAATTGCATGCTGTTCTGGTTCGGCACGGCCCCGGTATAAATGACATTCGGCGAATATTCGAAGCCCTCGTATATGGAGCAATACCAGAGCAACGCATTGTGGCGCTCGATCACCGGCAGCACGGCCTTGCGGCTCGACGACGTGGAACAGCCGAACAACACCGTCACATCGTCTTCCTGCACCATCCGCGTGGCGAGTCGGCGATACTCGTCGGGGTCGCTCTTCGGATCGTATGCAACGGGATCGAGCAGACGGCCATCGATGCCGCCTGCCGCGTTGATTTCCTCGATTGCCAGCACCGTTCCGAAGAAATGCTCGGACTCGGTCGCCGCGGTCACGCCGGTTCGGGAATACAGCACACCGATACGCCATCCGGGCTCCGCCGATGTCTCATTGTTCGAGCGCCGCGGCTTCGACTCCATGGTGTCTTCGTCTCGCATGGCTCAATCGTTCTCCAACGTCGCGGCGAAATGTCCGACGTGAGCGCCGACGGCGCGCTCGACGAACGATGCGGCATCGAGGCACACGGCATCGTCCCACGGCCGGCAGATCACCTGCACGCCTATGGGGCCGCCACGCAGCCCCCACAACCCGGGAACGCTCACGCAGGGACATCCGAGCAACGTCCAATTGCGATTGAACGAGGGGTCCCCCGTCGAGCCAAGTCCTTCGAGCGCTTCATCGGGCGCGCTCGGCGTGATGAGCGCCGTAATGCCGTCGAATAGCTCGGAGAGCTTTTTCCTCGCCTGCTCCACGAAGGCGCATGCGTTGACGTAAGCGGCCATGTCGACGGTTGCGGCCCGATCGAGAAACGCGCAGAGCATCGGTGAGAGTTCGGCGCGATGGTAGTCGTACTCGTAGCCGAGCGATCGATAGGCCTCGTAACGCTGGATCGTTTCGTGCGCGGCGGCAATGTCGGCCATCCAGGGCGCAAAGCGCACGCGCTTGATGCGGCCGCCGGCATCCTCGATCGCGCGGACCGCGGTCTCGAGCGCGGCGGCGGCATTCGCGGATGGCTCGCCCCACGAGTAGCGGTCCGGCAAGCCGAACACCGGACCGGTGCTGTCTTCGCTGACGGCGAGGCGGCGGCCCGAAAGCACTTGCGCGAAATAAGCCACGTCGCTCACGCCGGCTGCAAAAAGGCCGACCGTGTCGAGCGACCAGGAAAAGCACTTCATGCCGACAGTCGAGAGCATGCCGAACGTCGGCTTGTAGCCGGCTACGCCGCAAAACGAGGCAGGCCGGATCGTCGAGCCGCCAGTCTGCGAGCCGATAGCGAACGGCACGATACCGGCCGCCACCGCGGCCGCCGATCCGGACGACGAGCCACCGGACGTACGCCCCAGGTCGGAGGGATTGCGTGTCACCGTCGGCGCCATATAGGCGAACTCGCTCGTGACGGTCTTGCCGACGACGATACCGCCGTAACGCCGCAGCCACGTGACAACGGCCGCATCGGATCGCGGCTCGTGCCCCCGATAGATCGACGAGCCATAGCTCGTCACGAATTCGCTCGTGTCGAAAATGTCCTTCACGGCGATCGGAACGCCGGCCAACGGACCTTTGGCTACCATGGCCTGCGCCATCGCAGCGTCGTGCTGAACCACCGCCGTCATCGCCCTGACCTCGGGCTCGATCTCATCGATTCGCGACAGCGATTGACGGACGGCGCGAGTACGCTCGCGCGGATCGTTCGCGATACGCCGGATGAGATCCAGGCCCGACTGCGGTCGATATAGTGAATGTGCGCTCATCATGCCTCGCCTATCGTGAAGGTCAAACGCGAAGGTGTTCGAAAATGGATGCAGCCGCCGCATCGTCGTTCGCGCTGCCCTGATCGATGATGTGCCCTTGCTTGAGCACCACATAGCGATCCGCGACTTTCAATGCAAAAGGCACGTTCTGCTCGATCAGCAGCAGCGTCGTACCGTGGCGGTCGCGCTCCCAGAGCAATGCGTCGGCCAGCCGGTCGATCACGGACGGCTGCAAGCCCTCCGTGATCTCGTCGAGCAGGATGATCGACGGCCGCATCATCAGGGCGCGCGCCACGAGCAGCATCTTCTGTTCGCCGCCCGAAAGCGTGCCGGCGTACTGCTTCAGGCGGCTCTTGAACACGGGAAAAATCGGCTCGATCTCGGCGAACCGCTCGTCGAACCACGAAGCTTTCACGAGGCCCAGGCGCAGGTTGTCCCGAATCGTGAGGTCGGGAAACAACGCATGCTCCTGCGGCGCGTAGGCGATCCCGGCCCGTGCGATCTGATGCGGCGGCAGTTGCGTGACGTCGCGGCCGTTGACGCGGACCGCGCCCGTCTTTTTGGGCAGGTAGCCCATGATGGTCTTGAGCAGCGTGGTCTTGCCCATGCCGTTCTTTCCGACGAGGGCAACCGCTTCGCCGCTCGCGATCGACATCGACAGCTTGCGCAGCACGACCGATGCCTTGTAGCCGCTCGTTACGTCGTCGACATGCAATGCGGTTTGGGGGCTGTTCATGATGCTTCCTTTTGCGTGGCAGCCGTTCCGGCGTAAATCGTTTTGACGAGTTCGGAGTTGACCACCTCTTCAAAACTGCCCTGCATGACGATGCGGCCCTGGTGCAACACCACGATGCGTGTGGCAACCTCCGCCACGAAATCGAGATCGTGCTCGACGAGCAGGCAACACAGCCCATATTGGTGAGCGAGCGCTGCCAGCACGCTGCCGATTTGCGTGCGCTCAGTCTTCGTCAGTCCCGCCGTCGGCTCGTCGAGCAACACGATCTTCGGTTCGAGCGTGAGCACCATCGCCAACTCGAGCGCCTGCTGCTCGCCGTGCGACAGGTCCTTCGCCACGGCGCCGAGTTTGCGGTCGAGACCCGTCGTACGGACGACTTCCATCGCGTAGGGCGGCAAACCGAGCGTGTCGGAACGCTTGACGAGCGAAGGCCGTTCGATGATGGTGCCCGCGATCCGCAGGCACTCCGCGACCGTCAGCGTCTCGAAGATGTTCGCGTTCTGGAACTTGCGTCCCAGCCCGAAACGCACGCACCGTTCCGGCGGCGCCCCTCGCGTGTCGTTGCCGCACAGTACGACCGTGCCGGCGGAGGCTTCGGCGCCATCGCTCATGCAGCGCATGAGGGTTGTCTTGCCCGCGCCGTTCGGACCGATCAAACCCACCAGTTCGCCGCCGTCGGCAACGAGATCGATGCCTTGCAGGACCTTGAGCGTGCCGAAATGCTTGGCCACGCCTGTCATTTGGAATGCCGGGCCCTGCGCCGTCTGCCCGGCTTGCACGCTGACCTTCCGTTCGATCAGCTCCGGTTCGGCACCGGCTGCGGTATGCAGGCGCAACGGCGTGAAAAGCAGCGGCACGAGACCGCGCGGCAGCAGGACGATTACCGCCACGAACGCGGCCCCGAGAATCAATTGCCACGCGAAAGGCATGCTCCCGCTCAGATAGGCGGTCCCAACGTTGATCAGGATCGTGCCGACCACGGGGCCCCAGAGCGTTCCCCGGCCGCCCAGCGCAACCCAGATGATCAGTTGCGTGCCGAGGACGAAGCCGGTCAGTTCCGGTGCGACGACACCGCTGAACGAGCCGTAGCCGAAGCCCGCGATGCCGGCGACGATGGCGGCCGCGATCAGCAGGACGATCTTGACGAGCGAGGTGTTGATGCCGAGGTACGAGCAACGCGATTCGTTGTCGCGAATCGCCACCAGGACGCGACCCCCGTCGCTGCGCACGAGCATCCATGCCAACAGCGCAATGCCGAGCATTCCCGCGCCGGCGATCCAGAACCATGCTTCGAGCGGCAGCTCGAACGTATCGAATCCGGTGAGACCCGAGCTCGACCCCGTCCATTCCCCGCCTGACAACAGCAGCTGGCTCATCACGATCGGCAGCACGAGCGACATGACCGTTGCAAAGAACGGCGAAGCGCCGCGATAGAACGACAACCATCCGACCAGTGCCGCAACCGCAGCCGACACGGCGATCGCCGCGCCGATGGCGAGCGCCACATAGCCCAACGAGAAGCCGCCATGCGTAAAGACCAGGCCGGCCGCGTAGGCCCCGATGCCGAAATACGCCGATTGTCCAAACGTCAGATAACCGGTGTAACCCCACAGCACGTCGACCGTAATGGCGACGATGGAAAAGAAAAACGCCTGGACGAGCACGTTCATCAGGTAGGTGCCGAACACGAACGGCCCGGCCACCAGCAACACCAGGGTGAGTACGACGAGAACCGGCAACGCGCGGGCCTGCTTCGCGCGCCGCTTGCGGCGCTCGTCGTCGTGCTGCGTCGCTTGCCGGCCGACGTTGCCCGCCGATAGATCGACTTTAGCCATGAGAAAACCCCTTCGGACGGATACGCAGCGTCAGCGCGGCCAGCACGGCAATGGTCAGGCCGCCCAGCACCGGGCTCACGAACGTGCTGACCAGTACCTGGCACGCCCCGAACACGAGGCAGGTGACAAGCAGACTGATCATCGAGTAGCCGGCCACCATGACCAGCATGAATGCGCTGACGAGCCACGGCAGCCCCATGTTCGGATCGACGCTCGACAGCGGCGTGATCAACATGCCGGCGAGCGTTCCGAGCGCCGAGCCAAGGCTGAACGTAATGAAGCGAATGCGGCCCGAATGAATGCCGAGACCCCGCGCGAGATCTTCGTTCATGATGACGGCGCGTGTCTTCACGCCAAAGCGTGTGCCGGACAACAGCGCGATCAGCAGCGCGCAGATGGCAAGCGCGATCGGGATCAGCAGCAGCCGATAGGCCGAGTATTCGGTGCCCGCGATCGAGAAGGTGCCCTTCATCGGCGTCTCGACGAACTGCACGCCGCGGCCGAAGGCCATCACGATGAGCTGCCCGATGACGATACCGAGCCCCCACGTGGCCAGAATGGCATCGAGAGGCCGCTTGTAGAGCGGCCGCACGATGACCTGCTCGACGAGCATGCCGACAGCGATGCCCACCACAATGGCGAGCGGCACGCCCATCCAGGGATCGAGCTTCAGTTGCGTGACGACGAAACTCGCGTAGGCGCCCATGGTGAGAAGCGCACCGTGAGCGAAATTGACGATCTGCATCACGCCGAAAATCACCATCAACCCGGTGGTCACGATGAACAGCACCGCCGCGGTCGTGAGAATGTCCAATGTCAAAACCATTTGCGTCTCCGAATGCATCCGCCGCCGGCTCTCCCCGGTCGCAGGCCGGCGGGCGTTTGCGTTCCTTGCTTCGTTTTCGACCAGCCTACTTGAGCTTCGGGCATTGATCGCCCGGATCCACGTCGCTGAAAGTTTGCAGAATCTTCACCGAGCCGTCGGTCTGAATCTGCCCGAGCTGCATTGCAAGCGGCGTATGCCGGCTCTTGTCCATCGATACGCGCTGGCGCGGCCCTTCGAACGACACTTCGCCGAGTGCCTTGACGACCTTGTCGGGATCGGTCGAGCCGGCCTTTTCGACAGCCGCCTTATAGAGGAAGAACGCCTCGTACTGGGGCTCGGACAGTTCGTTCGGTGTCTTCATCTCGCCGCCGAACTTCTTTTTCATGCCGTCGAGGAAGCTTCGATTCTGCTTCGTCGGAATGCTCGTCAGATACGAGCCCGACATGTACATCCCGGAGGCTACGTCGCCCATGGCCTTGGCCGTACCTTCGTCGATGGCCAGATTGCCATACGGCATGGTGAGCCCGGTCGCCTTGAACTGCTTGGCCAGCGCAACGTTCGGCGCGCCGCCGGCCGTCGCGCTGATCAGCGCGTCGGGATGCGCCGCGCGGATCTTCGAGAGAATCGGCGTCCAGTCCGTGCCATCGATCGGCAGATACTCCTGACCGACGACCTTGCCGCCATGCGCGGCGATGTACTTCGCCGTGAAGTCGAGCATGCCCCGGCCGAATGCATAATCGTTGCCGACCAGATAGAACGTCTTCGCGCCCTTGCTCTTCATGAAGTAATCGACCACCGGGGCGACCTGCTGGTCCGGCACCCAGCCGTTGACGTACATCCACCGATTGCACGAGCGGCCTTCATAAAACGACGTATAGATGAACGGCTTTTTGCCCCGCGCCACGATCGGCAGTGCGGCGTTGCGCGCAGCGCTCGTTTCCATCGAAATGATCGCGTCGACGTTGTCCTTGAACACGAGCTTGTCGTAGGCCTTTTGCGCGCCGACCGCGTCGGACGCATCGTCGGCGATATCGAGCTCGACCTTGCGACCGATGATACCGCCGGCCGCGTTGATCTCATCGACGGCCAGTTGCGAAGACTGGACGACGGCCGGCGCCACGACACTGTTGGCTCCCGATAACCCGACCGCGACGCCGATCTTGATCGGGCCGGCGTCGGCACCGAACGCGCTCGAGCAAGCGCACATGCCGGCAATCACCGCGCTCGCGGCGGCGAGAAATCTGATCTTGTAGGGCTCCATGGACTTTCCTTTCGTAGTAGTGGGTTGCGGAAACATGCAGGTGTGGGCATACATACCGTCAGACGTCGGACGCGGGCCAGCCCGTGCCCAGCATCGGGTCGTACACGTCCGCGCGGCGATCGCGCATGACGTGGTTGAATTCGTTGAGCGTGCGTTGCGCGCGCGTGCGCGCCAGATCGATCGTGGCATAGAGCACCTCCTCGCTCTCGCGGCCCGCGGGCCCCGCGAGCGGCCATCCGTCGCCGCCTACGATGACACTCTGGCCGATGAACGGCTGACCGCGCTCCGTTCCGACTCTGTTCGCACAAGCGATCGCCAGGCCGTTGCTGTGCGCGGCGGCCATCGTGAGCGTAGTCGCCATCGCGGGACGATCGGTGGGCTGCGAGGGCATCGGCACCCAGTTCGTCGGCACGCAGACGATATCGGCACCTTGCATGGCCGCGAGGCGATAAGTCTCGGGAAACCAGCCGTCGTAGCAGATCGCGATGGCCACGCGTCCGAGCGGCGTATCGAAGACGGGCACCCCGCGGTCGCCAGGCTCGAAGAAGCGCTTCTCGTTGTTCCAGAGGTGCAGCTTGCGATAGACGCCAATGTGCCCTGCGGGACCGGTGAAGAGTGCGGAGTTATAGAGGTGCCCGCCCGCGCGTTCCGCGATACCGGCGACGATATACACGCCTAGCCGCCGGGCCGTCTCGCCGAAGACCTGCGCGGTTTCGCCGTCGGGCAATGTTTCGGCGAGCGAGACGGCTTCGTCGCGGTCTGCGAAAACATAACCGCTATTGCTGAGCTCGGGCAACACGATCAGCGCCGCGCCGTGCTCGGCGGCCGTCTCGATGTATCGAACCGCGCGCGTCACGTTATCGTGCTTCGCTCCGACGTGTGGCTCCATCTGCACGCATGCAATGACGAGGCCTTCCATGCCGGGTGCTGCGGACTTTTCCTGCGACATCGTTTTTCGTCTCCAAAAGCAAAAAGCCCCCGAACCAGCGTTGGACGCAAGTTCGGGGGCTACGTAGCCTTCCATCTGTAGCACGGCAGCGTTGCCGTGGAATCGTCATGGACACATGGCGATTCGATGTGGGCCAATTTATGAATTCAAATTGTCGCTGTCAAGCGTTTTGAGTATTTCTAGGGGTAAGCCCTGCGTTGGCCCGATGCAGGGACTCACCGTTCATTCACCATCCACAACGTTCGGGAGGCAGCCACTCGCATCGATCCATCAATTGCTGTGAAGGTCCATCATCTTGTATGGCGGGTTCGATGGCAGGTCTCCGCCGAGTCGCATGGCCATCTCCTGCACGCCGTTGACGGCATTTGCAATCGCGCCCGGGACAAAGCCGCCCTCAGCGCTCGCTTCTTCATTGATGCAAATGAGTCCGTCCGACGGCTGACGAAGCGAAGCATTGAAGAGCCGCCTCGTGTTGCTGAGATCCCCGGGCGCATCCATCTTGAATGCGCCATGAAAAGGATGCTCCGCGCTCCAATTGATGAACTTGATGGTGTGCTGGTACTGTGTAGCCAGCTTCGCCAGGTTCGCCAATTCTTGACGCGCAGGGTCGTCCGAATCCTCCGCTGCCAGGTTGTTCAGATCTCTGATAGCCAATTGAAGCTGTTCCTCGCCGCTCGTCGCCGATACCTTCGGCGTGTTGTCGCCAAGGCTATAGGTGAAATAAAGGACTGCACCACCGTTACCATCCGGCACCAGATACATTTGCTGGAACCGTCTGCTTGCCTGGATGTTACCCGGGAGCGGACCTGCCGCCTCCAACGCTTCCCTGGGAATTGCAATGGCACCCTTGGTCGCGCCGACGATGTTCGCCTGCTCCATGGCAACGCCGATCTCGTCCGGCATCACCCGCTCCGAATCCACCTGTGGGCCTGTGAGACCCATGTGGGCAGCTTCGGCCGGGCTGCCCGTGAAGAATACTTGGTCGAACTCTTCGATCGTCGTTTCCCCGGTCTTCTTGTTGACCGAGGTCACGTAGTACACGCCGTCCTTCTTCTTGATCTCGGTGACCTCGGTGTTGAGATGAATGGCACCCTCTGCGGCGAGCGATTGCCCGTCCGTCTCGTCCGCAATCATGCTGTGAAACGGGGCATCCGCTCCGCCGACCAGGCCCTCGTGATCCACAAGACGCCCGTCGATGATGAACCGGAATTCCTCGAGAAACGACGTGGTGAAATACCCTTTATATCCGCCGACACCGATACCGACAGTGCCGAATATCAACCAATCCCTCTCGCTCCACTCGATCCCCTGCTCCGCGAGGAGATGCTCGAGACCGGCACGAAAAGTATAGCCATCGAATTTTTTGGTGGCTTGATCGCAAAGTTCGTAGAACAGCGCTGTATCGCCCGCATCGCGCGCCGCCATGATCGGCTCGGTAAGCGATTTCATGGCAGCATTCGCCTGATCGAAGACCTTTCTCAATTCCGGATTCGCGACTTCCTGACCGGGCTCGGTCTTGTAGACCTCATTACCGATGATGTATGTCGTCGATACCGTGTTCGGATTGGGGAACGGCGTAAATGTGTGATCGAAGCGCTCAGCCAAGGTCCGGTGGAGATTTGTCGGAGAGAAGCGCATCGCCCCAGGGTGAAAGACCGCGGTGGTGCCGTCCGGGTGCGTCCATGTGTCCGTGGCCATCCGCCCACCGATCGTGTCAGCCTGCTCGAAAATCTTGGGCTTCACGCCCATGCGGTGCAACAGGTACCCCGCCGTGATGCCGGCCGGTCCACCACCGACAATGCCCACCCTCAGTGTCTTCGCCACGTCGGCATCGAGCGTCGCGACGCGAAAGTCGGTGGCCTCCAGAAAGCCCGCGTAGTCATATCCATGATGCTCGGGCTGGGTCATACGCAGATCGGTGAAGCGCTCCTTGAGCAGCGTTTTGAGCGCATTGTCGTCCCCCGCCGCCTTGAACGGCATCATGAGCTTGCGCTGCGCCGCCTCGCTACACACGTTGAAAAGACGCCCGGCGCTTTGCTGATCCATGTTGACGACCGTGTGCTCGAGCCAGTCGCGAACCGGCGTGCGAGCCTCCTCGGACGTAGCGGGCTGGGTCGTGTCACCGAGCAAATGAGCTTGTCGCGTTCCAACCGACTCCAGCACGTAGCCCTGCTCGGCCTCCGACAAGCAATGCCAGTGAAGCGTAATCTCACGATGCAATTGTTGTACTTTCTTGCCCGGTTCCGTGTCGTCCAGCTTGCGCAGATTCTGTATGACCGCGGGTGCGAGTTCCGCGCGCTCGCGCGGCCATTTGCCCGCCGGAGTACGAAAATAGCAGCCAACGGTTTGCGGATTGAGCGGCGGGAGCGGGCGGCCGCCCTCGGCCGGCAGTGCCTCGTACCCATTCCACGGCGGCGGTGCCGAGCCCGCCGAAGCCTGCTTCGCCGCAGCGCGGTCCGTGCGCTCGATCCCCCGGAGAAATGATTTCGTATCGATTCTGGCCGACGGCCAGGCGGACGCCGCTTCCTTTGCTTTCGCAGCCGCGCTGAGCGTCTGGCTCGGAAGCGTTTGATGCAAGCGTGAGGTGGCGCCGGGCGCGGCCGGGCTAACGGCCGTGCGGCGCGCCTGTGGACCGCCCGACGCGCGCGAAGTTGCGGTCGGCGTAATCCTCTCACCGGACGGAGCATCGGCCTGCGGCACCGCCGCAGGGGTCGTTGAATTGATACCTGACGTCGGACGGAAAGTGCTCATTTTGGTCTACTCCTGGTTTGGGTTAATTGGCGCGCCATGACGCCGCAATCTCGCGGACATCGACAACGAATCTTTATGCGGTACGCATATCAAACCAGAAGCGGTAGCCTACAATCGATTACAGTCCGAATATTCAACCAGAAACACGAAGTGTTTCCGCGCGTCTTTATACATCCACCAACTTTTGTCACGCTCGGCTGATTATGAATTATCAGCCGAAACGGCGCTTCGAACGTGACGGGGGCCGGCCATCGATGTGGACACGGCCGGCTAAGACCCGTCCGCAAAGGGTCTAGAGGTTTTTCCGTAACACCTTCTTCGTTTCAAGCATTATGTCTTCGCATGCATACCTCGCTTTGTCATTCGTCTTTTTCTTATTTACATTGACAGCACTTACTCGCGATCACCCGGAAGACATTGAACACGAACCAACGTATAAAAATGCGAAATAGGCGCAATCCAGCTTAATTTCAGATGCGAAGAAATCATCTGAAATACGAAATGCGCGTTGAAGGCACGAGCCGATCGCTTACCGGCGATGCGGAATCGATTCCAAGCACATTCCCAGCCAATTGGCATTTCATTTTTGCGCTGCAATGAGCACGAGTTCGCATGCGGGCCTCGCGTGGGGGCAAGCGGCAGTAAAGTTGCACGTAGCTGCAGCATCCCTAGCAAGCGCTCGACGTGCGGAGCGACTTCAGGTCCGTTGCATTTCCCCGAACGATCAACTGAACCGGTGCGGTGCCCATCCCGCCCGCGCCGCGTTTCGGCGCATACGCCCAAGCGGCGCGCGGTCGGTCTGATCTCGATCGCCTGCATGCGAGGCGGTCAATGCCCAGTGTCATCCCGTTGGGTCTTTAGAGCATTCGCTCTGGACGGCCCGTTTTGTCTATGCTTGTCCTCGTCTATCGTATGCGTGGTGAATGGAATTTGTTAGACTTCCTGCCGTTCCGGCACCCATTCCGGTACGGCAATCCCGTCGGCACTCGCTGCAACATGGCCGAACAACTTCCACTGGCAAGCTCGCTCGCAGGCGCGGGAGCGCGGCTCATCGCATTCGATCCACCGGAACGACGGGAATGGTGCAATTGAAGGAACTATTTGCATGGCATCTCAACATGTTCAGCCTTCGGTTCAGCAATGTTTGCCGATTCATGCCGATGTTCTCTCCAAGGACCGCGTAACCGGCACAACTCGCACCGGCTTGTCCGCGAGTCCGTTCGAACCGCCGGAGACGAGCGGCCAAAAAGTCATGACGACGAAGGGCGAAGCGCGCCCTCGAGAAACACTCGATACCAAAGGATTCCGTGTGGAGTCAGTCAGCAGGTCAAGTCACTCCGTCGCACATGGCGCCCAGATCGTCCGCTTTCGCGAAGCGGACATGCAGCGATACGTTTCGAAAGAGGAACTCGGGGCGGACACGCATATCGCGTCCGAATTGGGCGCCGCGGTCACGGCCGACGAAAAGTCGCGCCTGTTACGCAGCATGATCCGTGCGATCGGGTTCGATTCGATGCGCTACTTCGCGGTGCGGCTCTCGCCCTCCGGCGAGGCCGAGCGCATCTATCTGATGGAGAGCTACCTTTCGCCGCCGCATTCGCTGTTTTTCGACGATGGGCACTACCTCAACGACGAACGCTTCAAGGCGCTGATGGCGAGTCCCCTGCCTTGCGTATGGGACATTCAGCAACTGGTCAGGCTCTGGCGCTCCGGACCGGGACCGAGTTCGTATCGCGACTGGCTCACGTTGCTGCATACCGACGGCAAGATCAGCGGGATGGCGTTGTCGATGCGCGTGCCAGGCAGCTCGCTGTGCGCGGTCGTGAGTCTTTCGGCCTATAACGCCGATGCGAGCTGGATCAGCGACAGCGTACTCGTGCAAGCGATCACACTTGGGCTTTCGGTGCAGCAGCGCTGCTCGGCCTACGTTCGGGCGATCGACCAGGATGTCTCGGGCGGCGCGCTGTCCGAGCTGCAGCGACGCGTCCTCGCGCTCGTCGCCGATGGCCTGTCCGACAAGGAAATCGCCGGGCGGCTGGACATGACGCTCTATAACGTCGATTATCAATTGCGTCGCCTGCGCGAAATTTTCGGCGTCACCAATCGAGCGCGGCTCGCCTATATGGCGGGTCGCCTGGGAGTGATGTGATGAACACCATAACGAGCCGCCAGAAGACCGCACAAGCTGCCTCGGCGAATGTCGTGTTTTTTGATGACGAGGATGTCGCCGCCGACGCGGCCGCACGTCCGTCGCCGCTTTTCGTCCCTCGAAATGCATCGCTCGGCCAGATCTCGCAGCAGCTCACGGAGACCGCCGATAGCGGCGAGCGGCGCAATCTCGTACGCAATGTCTTGCGGCGCGCCGGCTTCGATTGGCTCTGCTATTGCCGGATGCTGCGCATCGGGCAACGCGTCGTCGAACTCGCATGGTTCGACAGCTATTCGCCGCCCGGATGGGCCGCGCGTTATTGCAACGAGAGTTTTTTCGCGGTCGATCCGCGTCTGGACATCGCGTGCCGCATCGAATGGCCGTTTCTCTGGGATGTCGACAGCCTGGCGGCGATGGCGCCGGCGCCGCTACGCGGTTCGCGCATCCAGCATCTCGCCGATGCGGCCAATGCCGCCGGTATGCGCAGCGGCGTGTGCCTTGGTATCGGCACCGCCAATCCGCTCGAGCGATGCTTCGCAGTCCTATCGAGTTCCCAGGCAGGGAGATCGTGGATCGCCGATACGACGGCCGGCACGGCCTACGCCATTGCGATCGGCCTGCATACATGGGTTTCGCCCTACGCGAGCAGGCTGCTCTCGCGCATCAGCGCGGATGGCCTGAGCGCAGTTCAGCGCTCGATTTTGCAATGCGTGACCGAAGGAATGAGCGATCGCGAGATCGCTGCGAGCATCGGGCTGCAGCCCCATCGCGTCGCGCAGCATGTGCGTCAACTGCTGACGTTTTTCCGAGCGCACAACCGCGTACAGCTCGCGTATATCGCCGGAACGGTCAGCGAGCTCGCGGGTATGGAATAAGCGGTGCAGCAGTTACGACTGCGCTGCACCGCTAATATTCACTGGGATGTGAGGGAAGGCTGAGCGTCGACGCGGCCTAGCAACTGCCGCATTGCCTCGCGCACGAAGGGATCCGGATCATCCACCCTTTCCTCGGCATAGCGATGCCACATTGGATCGCCGAGTGCGTAAAGGCAAAGCGCCTTGAGTTCATCGCAGCGCCCGTCGGGCAGACTATTGATGTGTTGCAGCGCTTCCAGCGCGCGCCCGCGCCGGATCGCAATCACCGTTGGAAAAGCCAACGCCTCGCGGGCATCCGGATTGACGTCGTACAACTGCGTCAGCAGCGCATCGGCATCGTCGAGACGATTGGACTCAATCGCTTCGACGAGCGCCTTCACGAGTGGTGCGGTTTCGGACTGGCGGGTCGTATCCGTCGACATGGGACCGGTCGCGTCCGTCAGAATTGCCCGCTGGAATCGGAGCCGGACAGTGCGTTCAGGGAGCTCGGGTTCAGCCCCATGCCGCCACCACCAGTGAGCGAATTGGAATCACGGCTCACCAGCGCCGACTGCGCCATATCGAAAGGGGTCTTGACGACGTCCGCAACACCCTCTCCCACCTTGCCTGGGTTCAGTGTCAAAACACCGCCCACGATGTTCCCCAAACCGTCTAGTAAGCCCATGTGACTCTCCTCTTGCGAAATGAAAGAAGGCGCTCGATTCAAAAAGCCGGCAGGTTCTATAGCCTTCGGCACGCGTACCGCCCAATGTAATTCGCGGATCGGTACTCACGCCGCCGAGTGCGAAGCCATGTACGAAGATGCGAATCGCGCCCTGCCCAGCGATGCAACACAACATCTACTTCTAGAGGTACTCTGCCCCGACTTTCCGAGCGATATGCTCCGCGAGCGGCTCCTCGGTAACTTCAAGAAACTTGCTCGCGATCGTGAGACCGGTGATATCGCTGCTCTTCACGACATCCGCCACGCAGCGGCGCCAAGCCTCGTCGCCCAGCACGTGCAAACACCATCCTTCCAGTGCCGAAACCACGGGCGAGCCGTGCCCCTGCGCTTCGATCTGCCTCAGCAGGCGCAAGGCATCGACCCAGCGTTGCGCATTGACGAGCAGCCGGACCTCGCACAGGTCGACAACGAGCTGCTTCGGATGGACGACGCGCAACGCGAGCAGCAGTTCCTCCGCCTCCGCATGAGCCTGCGTGCGCAACGCGCCTGCGAAAATCGTCAGCAGGAAATTCAACACCGCAGGAGTGCATTGAGTGTTCGACATGGCTCAGCCCCGATGGGTACCCGGCCGACAGGTTCACAGCCGGCAGCGGCCTCTCCTATCCGGCCCCTGTTGCGCTGCATTCTCTCGCTGACATCAACGCGCGCCGTTGGGTGACGCGAAGCCGTCGCCGCCCACGCGAAGTTCGAAGGCTTTGCAAGCCTACCTGTTCGAGTAGATAGGACGAACTCACTGCCCCAACTCGTATCGGTTCACTCATGCACGATGCGAAAAACTTCGGATGCCGGCACTTCGCTTCGCATCGGTTCGCGTACGCGAACCCGTCTCCCCTACCCTATCGCCTGAAGTCATCCAATTTGCGGTTCTGGACGTTCCTCGAACAGATGGATCAATTCGATCAATTGTGAGACAGCCATGACAACTTCAGCCCCATCCATTACGGCCCCGAACTCCACAACGGCCCACTTCCTGAACAACACGAGCCCTTATGGTACGAGCGCCAGGATGGATACCGGGGCGACCAACGGTGGCGACATCGAAAGCTATCTTGCTTCGCTCGATGTGTTTGGCGGAGGTATGCCACAAGGAGGTTATCCGAGCGTTTCCGATGGAGCCGAACGCTATCTTGCCTCGTTGGAGGGCGGCCAGTCAGGGGGCTATCCGAGCGTTGCCGACGGAGCCGAACGCTACCTTGCCTCGTTGGAGGGCGGCCAGTCAGGAGGCTATCCGAGCGTTGCCGACGGAGCCGAACGCTATCTTGCCTCGCTGGAGGGCGGCCAGTCGGGTGTGCCTCAGGCCGGCCAGCCCGACGCCGCGGGCTTGCGCAACGTGAAGCTCACGACCGCAAAGGGCAAGGAACTGAATTTACAGGAGGACGGCCAAGGCAACCTCTACGATCATGGCAAAGAAGTCGGCACACTCGATCAGCAAAGCGGCAAGATCACGATGAATTCGTCGGAGCAGGGGCGAAAGGACGCCGACTTGTTGAGAAAGGGCACCAGCCACGGATTTTTGGATTTTTTCCACCATCTGCCCGACAGCAATGGCAACACCACGTTCGGTTCCGAGGTCACCGTCAACGCGGGCGATCTCACGCCGGCCCAGCAAGCCTACGAGAACGCATCGAATGCCGGCCAACCGTTGCCGGGGGGCACACCGGCTGGATATCCCGTTCCTCAAGTCGGCCAGCCCGATGCCTTGGGCTTGCGCAACGTAAAGCTCACGACGGCAAACGGTAAGGAGCTGGATTTGCAGGAGGACGGCCAAGGCAACCTCTACGATCACGGCACAGAGGTCGGCACGCTCGATCAGCAAAGCGGCAAGATCACGATGAATTCGTCGCAGCAAGGGCGAAAGGACGCCGGTGTCTTGATAGCGGGCACCAGCCACGGATTGTTGGACTATATGCACCATCTGCCCGACGGCAATGGCAATGTCACGTTCGGTTCCGAGGTTACCGTCAACGCAGGCGATCTCACGCCGGCCCAGCAAGCCTACGAGCAATCCGCCAGCGCTATCCCTGCACCCCGTAGCCCGAGCTTCTTCCCACTGCAGATGCAGCCGAACATCCAGCCGATTCCGCTGGCCGACGCCTCACAGTCGGACGTCGAGTCCGCCTGACTACCTGACCAGTAATAGCTACGACGGGATGATTCCGGCTGCAGCCGGGCCATTCCGTCGAGCGATCGTCGGTTCTGCTTCCCCTTCCCCTACTCCCTCGCCCGGCTGAATTGGCTCGTTCGCGCCAAGGGACGCCCTACGTGTCCGCGTGCGTTGCCCGTCCTTAGGTCAAGCCGAGTCTATTTCAGTTTCAGCGGCTGTTACTCTCTCTCGTATCTATTCCCGAGCGCGCCCGAAAAGACGAGCAAAGGCCCGGACCTCAGCGAAGTCCAGGCCTTCGTCGCAGACCTGCGGCGGCACGGTCTTAATAAGTGCTCAAGGCGGACTCAGGAACACGACATTGCCCCTGTTACCGGTATAGGTGTCGTTGGAAACCACCTGCGGTCCGCTACCGCCTTGCGTGTTGTTCGAGCCAATCAGCGTAATGGAGCCGTTGTTGTTCTTCGCGACGAGTTCGACGTGCTCAGGCGTACCGCTGCTATCGAGAACGAAACATACATCGCCCGGCTTGGCCTGTGAGCGACTGACGGTGTGCCAGCCCTTGCCCTGGAGCGTACTCTTCAAGCGCGGCGCGCTGTCGGTGTGCTCCGACGACGAAAGGAGTCCAGCCTTTTGAAGGCATGCCGAAACGAAATTCGCGCAGCATACGTCTGTCGGGACGCCTTGATGCATCGGCAAGCGCTGGCTCGACATCAGTTGGGCCGCGGATTGCCCCCTCACGCTTTCCGCGATGCCCGCGGGATTGCTCCCGCTGATAGGACCCACATTGGCATCGCCGGTCCCACCCGTGCCTCCGGCTTGAGCGTTAGCCAGCGCCGCCTGGATGAAAAGCGGCATCAATATGCCGGTTGCGCTCATCGGCACAGGTACATCGTCGCCACCCTCGTCATCGTCGCCACCGACCGAGGTAAGCTTCGACATCGCCGGTTCCATGATCATGTCCATCATCAAAGCAATGAACATCGCGAGCTCCGAGTTGGGCTCGGTAGCCGCACCGGCATCGCCGCCACTCAATTGAGGGTTGCCATAGGCAGCCGGCGAATTGGCGTTCGCATTTCTGGGGCGAGGTACAACCGGGTGGTAGGTCGGCCATACAGCGGGCACGGGGCTCGTCAACGTAGCTGCGCTCATACGGATACTCCGTCCGTGAAGCCATTACATCCAAAAAATGCACACCGATGCGCCATCCGCGCGCGGCGTCTCCTCACATGACTCTACGGAAGGCGGAAGCAGCCGCACATCGCTACGCGCAGCGATGTGCGGCAAAACGAAGCGGCACGCAAGCGGGTACGAATTTACGCACCGTGCGCGCTTCGCTCATGTTTCGCATCGATATCGCTACGCGTTGCCGTACATGTTTTCGCGTCGGAGGTACACCGTGCCGAGGTTGTTGCAGGTATGCTCGGCCATACCTTCCGCATACGGTTCGTCGATGATTCGCAAACCCCGTAGCAATGGCGCCTTGTTCATTGACCGCTCGACGCGCATGAGCCACATGACGCCGCCGTTGCGGCTGGCCGCGTTGGCAGCCATGCTGGCCGGCGCGCTCGCCGGATGCGCCACGCGCGACATCCCACCTGCGAACACCGCACTCCCCGAATCGCTACGCACCCCGCCACAGGAAGTGCTCGAGGATGTCCTAACGGCCGTCGGCGAGACGTTCTATAACTGCCGCCGTGACGGCGCTCAGCTGTCGTGGGTTCGCAAGGGCTCCGAGGCTACGCTGGTCGACCAGGCGCGGCGCAACGTCGGCACCATCGTCCCCGGCCCGCGGTTCCTTGCTTATGACGGCAGTTATGTGTCCGGTCGCGTCGCGGCGCAGGAAATCGTCGCGACCGACGCGCTTCCGTGGGAACTGATCGTTGCACGGCGCACGAGCGGCACCGAGAAAGACACCGGCCGCTTCGCCAAAGTCACATCGCTTCAGCAGGTGCGCACCCGCGGCGGACTGCCGCCGCAGACGCATTGCACCCAGCAAGGCATCTCCCTTCTGGTGCCATTCTCCGCAACGTATCTGGTCTATCGGCCCGCCACGGGTCAACCTCCTACGACGCCGGCTCCCGAGAGCGCGACGGCGCCGGTGCCGACAACGACACCGGTGGCAACGCCACTTTCGTCGGCCGCCGGCGCACGAACGGCAGCACCTGCGTCGACGCCTTCGGCGCCTGCGGCATCGTCTCCCAACGCGGCCGCTTCCAGCCCCATCGCCGCAGCGCCGATAGCAGCGCCCGCAGCCGTTTCGGCATCTTCGCCCGCCCCGATTTTGACCATTGCTTCAGTGTCGGAACCATCGGTAGCCGGCATGCCAACGTTCTTCGACTCCCTCTACATCAGGCCGTAACCGATAGGACGCCGTGTGCGTCCCGAACGCGATGCTTCGTCAAGTCACGAGCCTGCCGGCGTCCTCGCCGAGCGCGCCGGCAACGCGCTCTTTACGACTGGCCGGCTCGATGCGCGCCGCATCGGCGATTTGCGTTTGCGCTTCAGCGGCGATCAGCCTTTCGAGGATGCGCCGCGCGCGGACCGCGCCGGCGTCGATGGGCAGCATAACGGGCCGCAGCGACCAGAAATCTCGATCGCCGATCACTTGCTGTTGCGCTTCAAGCATCGGCAGATCTTCGTCGCGAAACGGCGTCATCAATGCCTCGACGCCATCGCGCAGCTCCGCCGCGCCCTCCAGGCCGGCCTGATGAGGCACCCCGAAAACATAGAAGTAATGTGTGCTCCGCTCCGTCTCGGGTGACAGCCAGTGCGCCGAATGGCTCACACGTGCGAACTCGTCGGAAAGCGTCGTTTCGCAAATACGCATGCTGACCGTGTGCAACGCGGGCGGCTGCCACCGAACGTCGAGCTGCCGATTGACCAGGGCCCCATCGGCCACTTTAAACGCTCGTGCGACGAAAGGCGCGAGCGCCTCTTCAGCAATCCTGCGCGTCACCGAGACGGAGTCCCCATCGACGAGACACTCGACTTGCGCCGCGGCGATGTGCTCGCTGCCGAGCGTATTCGGATGCAGAAATTGAAGATGACTGAGATCGAGCACATTGTCGGAACTCAATTGATAGTTCGCGCGCGTGAGCAGATAACCGGTGCTCGTGAAATTCCGGCGGGGATCGACGAACTCGAAATCGGGCAACGGGGTGCTTTCGGCCCGTGATGCTTCACCCGGCCAGAACCAGATCGCGCCATATCGCTCCCGCGTGGGATAGCAACGCACGGTCGCACCTTCCGGCAGTCGGCCATTCCCGTGCGGATTCATGACGCAAGCACCCGAGGAGCCGAAGCGCAAGCCGTGGTAGGGGCACTCGATCGCGCCGTCGACAACCCGTCCGCGCGATAACGGAGCGAACCGATGAGGGCACCGATCGTCCAACGCAACGATCTTGCGGGCGTCATCGCGGTACAACACAACGGGCAAGCCGACGAGCGTACGCGCAAGCACCTTGCCGACCTTGATTTCATCGCTGAACGCCGCGACGTACCATGCGTTCATCAAAAAAGCCACACTCGCCTCCCGACGACATCCCTTTTTGTGAAAATGCGGCGGACAACCGGTTTCATCGACATGCCCCCCTTATTCCACGCATTAACGGTACGCGAAAAACAGGCAAACGCTTTTTACGGACCCGTAAGCGACAAATCGGCAATTAGCTCAATACTACGAACTCGCGGATTGACTTCCTCGGCTCCTTCCCTTTTATCGCCGCCTCCTCCCCCCCTTGCCTTCCTTTCGACCTTGAAAGACTTGCCCTTGAAGAACAGGGGCTCGGCCGCTCGGGTCGCTTCCCCGCGCATGCTTTTCAGTTCATCTCCCATGGCACATGCGATCTCGGAGTCTGGCGACCGGGTACGCACCGAATCTACGGATTTTCGAACTCATTTCTTTCAAGGTTCGTGAATTATCATTGAGCCAGCTTATGCGTCAATTCGAATGAAACAAAACGTTACATCCTAAGGACGTCTAAACGTTTACTGTCCGGCTATTCGGAGTCTTTTCTAGCCGGAATGCAGTTTCCCTTCGTGCGAGCACATCGTGCGACCGGAACCACTGGAGGGAAGATGAAACTTGCAGTCATGACCAGAAGCACAGCGCTCTTCCAGTTGATCTGTCAGTGCTTCGAGCCGGACGGCGCGCAATGCACCCGGTTCTCGGACGAGGTGGTGTTCGCGCGCGCCATCTACCGCGATGACTACACTGCCATCCTGATCGACGCCGAGACCGGCATGAATCCTATGCGCCCGGTGCTGGCGAGACGCTCGTGTTACGCGGATCGGCGCGCGCCGCTCATCGTCGTGGGCGCCCATCAAAATCGCGAGAACATCGTCGAGCTGTTCGACGCCGGCGCCGACGATATCGTGCTGTGCCCGATCAACTCGGCCGAGCTCGTATTGCGCGTGCATCTCGCGGTACGCCGTTTTCAACCGCTTCAAACGGCCGAAACGGCCGATCGCCTGGAATGCGGCTCCTATCTGCTGGACCGCCGCACCTGTACGGTCTGGGTCGACGACGAGCCGGTCCGGCTGACGTCCCGCGAGTTCGCCATCGCATGGCTCGTATTCGCGTGTCCCGGCGAATACGTGAGCCGCCGCCAGATCGCCGGCGCGGTATGGAGCAGCTCCGAGGATATCGTCGGACGCACGCTGGAACAGCATATCTACAAGCTGCGCAAGAAGCTCAGCTTGAACGGGTCGCACGGCGTGCGCCTGCGCACGATGTACGCACACGGCTACCGCGTCGAGATCGAGCTTCCCAAGGAAGTGGGCGATACGCGCGTTGCCTCGGAGGAATCGGCACCGGGGATCGCTCAAACGCCCGACGTTCTCTCGGCAATTGCATCGATGCTGCAGGTCGAGGCGCTGGCCCCGACTCCGGCGGACAGCTTTGCCTTGCTCGGCTCGTCCCGCGCCGAGTTGCATCCGGCCGACAGCGAAATGGCACGCAGCGCCCGCGCGTGGTCCGCAGAAGACTGCAGCGATGTGCTGAGTGCATGCGCCTCGAGTAACCCGTCGCGCGCCATTACCTTCGGCACGAGTGAACCGGTGCGTGGCCGCGACGGCCACTGACGGCAGACCCTTCTTCCGCGCGCCGCCAACGAGACGGCGCGCTTCGGTGCGCGCCGCATCGGCGTGTCTCGCGTCAGAAATCCAGGATGCGAGGCGAGAGCAGGAAGAGCCGCTCCATATGGCTATTTTCATGCGAACGATACCGGAACAAGGCCCCCAGGAACGGAATCTTCGACAGCAATGGAATGCCCGTCTCGCCGTTGGTCGAGCTGTCGACGCGATATCCGGCGATCAACAGGCTCTCGCCCTGGTTGACGAACGATTCGGTGTTGATCGTGCTCGTGGTGATGATCGGGATGTTGTCGACCTGCTGTGAGGTAACCGTCCCATCTTCAATGTTGACCTTGAGCTTGATTTGCTGCTGGCCGTTTTCCTCGACAACCATCGGCAGAACCCGCAACGACACCCCGGTCGAAATGCTATAGAGATCCGCTGCCGTGTAGCCCGACACGCGCACGAAAAAGCGCGTCTTGTGATCCATGACAGCCTCGACGTTATCGAGCGTCGCGACCTTCGGACTCGCATCGATCTTCGCGAGGTTGCTTTCCTGCAATGCGTTGACGCGTGCGAGCAGATAGCGACCCGCGTTACCCAGCACCGCTGTGAGCGATGCGCCGACCGGCGACGTGTTGATGACTGTAGTGCCGTCTTGCAGTGTCTGCGTGCCGAAGACTGGATTGATGTTGCCGTTGTATCCGTTTTGCTGCGTCGTGCCATTGCCGGTCTGAAAATCGATGTGGCTGTTATGGGCACGCCAGTCGACTCCGATCTGCTTGAGCGCCGTATCGTCGATCTCGATGATGTGCGCTTCGATTTCGATGAGCTTCGGCTTGACGTCGAGCCGATCGATGAGATCCTGATATTGTGAAAGCCGCTGCGGGACATCGCGAATCAGCACCGAGTTCGTGCGCGGATCGGGTTCGATGACGGGAAGCGACTTGCTGCCGACGATCCCGTTCGAACTATCGGCATCGCCCATCGGTCCGTTATTCGACGCGAGCGTGTAGTTCTGCAGCGAAGGCATCGTCGATGGCGCGCCGCCCGCCGCCATACCGTTGAGCAGGCCGGCCAAGCCTGGCTGCGGTGCATTCACACCGTTCATCGACTGCGGCAGAGGCGGATTGATGCCGCCTTCGAATCCACCGCCCGTGGTTGAACCCGTCACGTCCTGCATCGGTTGCATGCGTTGCATCGTCGGGGCTTTTGCCGGACGGCCGCCGTCGAGACCGGTCGAGCCGTTGAGCGTGTCGCTGCTGCCTTGTGGGTGATACATGCGCGAAAGCACGGTTGCCACACCGGGCACCGTGATGGCCTTGCCGTCGATCTGCACCTGGTGATCGTCGGCCCATGCGTGATGAAGCGAATAAACGCGAACCGAGGAACCGAGACGTTCGCCCGCGCGATCGTCGAGGCGGTGTGCAATTTCGGCAACGAGCTGAACATACGGCTGGGGACCGCTTACGAGCGCGGTGCCCTGGGTCGCGTCATAGGTGATCGGAAAGCGCGGATTGCTGATCCGCAACTGCTCCAGCGCACCTTTCAAGTCTTCGGTACTCGCATGGTCGAGTTTGACGACCTGCCGGGTAACACTGTTCGCGTCGCTGATCGACAGTACGTTGCCGTCGTAGAACCAGACGAAACCAAACGTCGAGGCGAGTGTGTCGAGAAACCGCTGCGGCGACATATCGAAGCGACCCGTCACCGTGCCGTGCACATCGTTCGAAATCGTTGCGGGCACACCTTGTCCGGCGGTGAAGTCGCGCAATACGTCCTTCAGTTCCTTGCCTTCGACAGATAAATGCACCATCGAGCCGTGCCAGCGGATGGGCGCCGCGTACGCATGCGAAGCAGCGAGAGAACATGAGAGATATGCCGCCACGCAGGCAGCGCGAACGAGCCGTTTTATTTTCATGGCATCCGATCATCGAAGGTTGACATCCCCGTACCGTGCGCGCGGGCAGATGACCGTCTCGTGAAAGACGGGCGCCCCCCCCTCATGAGAGGATGGCCGCTGCTCGCGTGAGATCAATGTAGCGGAGGTGAACTGCGCACATCTTCAACAAATCTGAGTTCGCGCCCCGATTTGAGAAGGATTGAGATTCATGCGTTCAAGTGCGGCAGCGCACGGCATCATTTGCCCGCGGCCATTGACGTAGCGATAGCGCGCAACTGTTCCGCCAGCCCTTTGAGAACGAGTTGATCCTTCACTTCGTTCACGAAAATGCCGACGAAAAGCGCGAGGATGAAGACCGTCACCGCTCCCTTGACTGGCTGACTCAAATTGGCGAGGTCGAGCTTTTGCGCACTTTTGGCGGCAAAGCCGATCGCGACGTCGATGAGCACGAGTACGAACATGATCGGCGTGGCGAGCTTTGCGACGGTCTGCATCAGCGTATCGGTCTGGTGCAGCACGAAGCTTTCGATGACGTTCGTCGCCACCGGCGCTCGGGAGATGATCGGCCACCAGTTGAACGACTCGTAGACGACCGCAAGCAGGAACGTCATGCCGCCGAGCACCCAGAACGCGACGCCGGCCACTTGCGAAAGAAGAATCGAAGTCGGCGTGGCCGACTCCTCTCTCAACGGGTTCGTCATCTGTGCGTTGTTGTAGCCCGTGAGATCGTCGATATACGTTCCGGCCGATTCGGCTACCCAGAACACCGTCGAAGCGGCGAAGCCGAGCACGAGGCCGATAATGGCCTCTTTCAGTGCCATCACGATCATGAACGTGCTGCTCAGGGACTCCATGACCATGACGGGCTGCCCATAGGCAACGAACGAACTGAAGAGAAGCACGATACCGTTGCGCACCACGCCCTGAAGGACGCCGTCCGCGGTCGGCGGAAAGATGGAGAACACCACATAGAGCCGCACCGACGACAAGCCCAGCAAGGTCAGGATGCGAACCGGGTTCGTCTCGGGCGACGAGAGTAGATAAAGTAGATCGTTCATCTCGTGGGGCGCGCGTTTGCGGCAATCGCCTCGTTCATGTGTTCGTTATCCGTTGTTCGACTTGCCGTGCCGCATCATCGTGACTGCGCGGCAAGGCGTGCCCTGGCGAGCGCAGCCTCTTCCGCTTCCTCGTCGGCGGCGTCGGTGGTCTGCATGGTTTCGCCGCGTCGCAATTCGTCGATCCTGTCGTTGCACAAATCGATCCGTCCTCGGTTATTGGCTACGGCACGTACGGCATGCGCGACTTGCTGCACCTTGTCGGCGAGATCCGCCTCGTATTGCTGCAGCTCGCCTTCGAGCGCGCGCAGCCCCTCCGCGACTACATCCGCGTAGCGCATCGTCGACGTCATTTCGGTCACCGAAACAACCGAGCCGCCGCTCATCATCCGGGCGATCCGGTCGTAGTATTGCTGCAACTGCCCGGCTTTCTCGCTGACCTCGGACGCCTTCTCGTCGCGCGCCTGCTGTGCCTGGCTTTGCTCGGCACGGCGAGCCGACAGTTCGGCCGTCAGAGTCTCGTCGAGCCGGCGCCGGCGCGATACCGTTCGTTCGAGCGCCGCAATACGCCGGGCGATGGCGGCCAGCTCCATTGCGTCAGCGATCGGCCAGCATGAACAGGTGCGCCTCGGTATCGTCCGGCGACGCATACTCCTGGGTCGATTGAGCGAAGAACGCACGAATGGCGTCGTTCTTTTCGATCGCCTCGTCCGCCAGCGGATTGCCGCCGGGTTGATATTCGCCGATCTGAAGCAGCATTTCGACCTCGCGGAATTTCGCGAGCATCTCGCGCACGCGCGCCGCGGCGCGCACGTGTTCACTGGACACGACTTGAGGCATCACGCGCGACAGACTTGCCAGAACGTCGATGGCGGGATACTGGTTCTTCGCCGCAATATCGCGCGACAGGATCATGTGCCCGTCCAATATGCCGCGTACTTCTTCGGCGATCGGGTCGTTGCCCGATTCGTCTTCGGCGAGCACCGTATAAAGCCCCGTGATCGAGCCCGTGGCACCCATCCCCGCGCGCTCGAGCAAGCGCGGCAGTTCCGCGAAGATCGACGGCGGAAAACCGCGGCGAGCAGGCGGCTCGCCGGCTGCGAGTCCGATCTCGCGCTGGGCGCGCGCAAAGCGCGTCAACGAATCCATCATCAACAGCACGCGCCGTCCCTGATCGCGAAAATACTCCGCAATCGCGGTCGCAACATAGGCCGCCTTCGCGCGCTCGATCGACGAACGATCGGAGGTCGCACACACCACGATCGAACGCGCCATGCCCTCGGGCCCGAGGATCTGCTCCACGAACTCACGCACTTCACGGCCGCGCTCGCCGATCAGTGCGATCACGGTCACGTCGCATTGCGCGCCGCGCGCGAACATGCCGAGCAGCGTGCTCTTGCCGACACCGGCAGGAGCGAAGATACCCATGCGCTGCCCTTCCGCTATCGTCATCATCGCGTCGACCACGCGTACTCCCGTGGCAAGCGGCGCCTCGATCAACTGGCGGCTCATCGGCTGGGGGGGATCGCCGAAAATCGGCCGCTCGTCGTCGACCTCGATGGCGCCGAGCCCATCGATGGGCTCCCCGAGACTGTCGATGACTCGGCCCAGCAGCGCGTCTCCCACCTTGACCGAGAGCGGTCGCCCCAGGCCGACGACCCGCGTCGAACGGGACACGTTCGCCAGGCGGGAGAACGGCGAAAGCAACGCAACGTCGCGCGTGAAGCCGATGACCTCGGCATGCTGGAGCAACGTTCCGTTGGCTGCGCGCAGCTCGCAAAGCTCGCCTAGCGTCACATCGAGCCCGGCCACTTTCACGAGCGTGCCGATCACCTCGAGTACTTTGCCGGTGCGTTCGACCGGCGAACTCGAAAGGATCTCGTGCTCGATCGCCTCGGTCAGCCGCTCGACGTCGAGGCCTGAGACGTCCGGGCTCATACGCTCAGCGGCCGCGCTCGTGGTCGGCATGGCCTGCATCGTGTCTCGCCACTGTTTCGTCGTCGTCATCGAGTTCATCGCCGGTTTCGCATCGCTCGAACTCGCCCAATTCGTCGAGCGCCTCTTCGCGCTCGCGCGGGGCACCGGGCGCGCTCCATGAACCCTCGCGTTGCATCTCGTTGACCGATTGCTTCAGCGCACGCGAGACCGCCGAGCGCATCGCACGGAGCTGGGTCGCGAGACTCGCATCGACGGCGCCGAAATCGGACTCGCACAGACAGGAGCCGGGCGGCAACCGCTTGTCGGCAACGACAGACAACGGAAAGGGTCGCCCCAGCTCGCGCCAGCGCGCAGCCAGGCGCTCGAATGCGCTATTGGCAACCTCGTAATCCGTCGGGCTCACGCTGACGCGCAAATACGTGGCCCCTTCGACGATACGATCGACGGCGCTCAACGCCTTTTCGAAAAGGCTGCGGGATTCCTGAACGCTGACGATCTGCTCGACGGCAACAGTCACGATCTGCGCGAGGCGCTCGCGCATCTTGGCCTGCAGGCGGCGCTCATCCGCATGCGATAGCGCGAGCCGCTCCATCCACTCGCTGACGGCGCGCCGTTCGCCGTCGCGATAACCATGTTCGGCGGCAGTTTCGAATTCGCGCCGCGCTTCAGCCACGAGCGCCTGCGCTTCCTCGCGGGCCGCCGCAAGAATACCCTCGGCTTCGAGCCCCGCTTCGGCCAGTATTGCCTCGCGATCCGCGGCAAGCTGCGCGTATGCCTCGTCGATTTGCATGAGGGCGCCGAACGCATCGCGCGGGACGACGTCGCCGTGCACCCCCACGCGCGAAGCGTCCGGCTCCAACCCCCTCCGATCCGATCTCAGCCAAATAACCATGCCCACTCCGGAAGCAATTTGGGAAGCATCGCGAAGAGCTCGGCAGTACCGTTCGGATCGACCTGCGCCGCCCCCTCTCGCATCCAGCCCGTATCTGGCAGGGTCTTGGGTAACGCGAGTCGCAGCAGCGGAAATGGCGGCGCAACGCTGCGCAAGTCGCGAATCACGAGCGCGTAGCCCTCGAAAGTCAACGCTTGCGCATCGAGCCTGTCGAGCGCCGGCATCTGGCCGCGCTCGATGAGCCGGGCGATGTCGGGCGCATTGCCGCTCGTCGAGCCCCCTTGATTCATGACCTGGTCGAGCGGTATTCCCAGCCACTCGGACAATTGCATCCGGCTGCGCTTCTCGATGAGCCGCCGAGCCTCCGCACGTCGCAGCCGTACCGCACGCATACGAAGCACTTGCAGACCCAGCCGTGCCGGCAAGCAGTCGAGCAACGCCGGTCCGCTTGCGCGCAAGACCCCGAATCCCGGTTGCGTCACGCCCGCGGCGCGCAACAGCGCCCGCGAGCACAAGTCGACCTCTTTACGCCCCGCGGATTCGATCGCCTGGCGCAGCAGATCGAGCGCACGCGCCTCGATGCGCAGCGCCGAGCCGAACCAGCTCGCGTGGGCCCAGCGCGCGGCGTCCCGCGCATTGCGCTCGTATGCGGCAAGCGCCGCCGCAGCGCGAGCGAAGGGGAACGCCGTTGCGGTTTCCATCAAGCTGCCGAAGACGGTTTGGACCGGCGCAAGCGCGCCATCAGCGCTTTGGTCTTCGCCTGCATGCGCGCCGCAAACGCTTGCACGTCGAACGACGCCGGCATGCCGCGCTTGAGCCAGACGTAAAGTCCGGCCGCGCAAACCAGGAAAACGATCGCGGCGGTCAGGACCACCGTCGGCGCGCTACCCGTCTTCGGGCGCTTCGCCAGCTCGACGGGGTCGGCCGCCACGGCCGTCACGCTGACGGCGTCGTACGTCAAGCCTTCCACGCTGTGCATCACGAGCGTCTTGATCTGCGGCACGAGGGAGCTCACGTCGGAATCGGGGCGGTACTTGATGAACACCGCGGCGGAGGACGGCTTCATCTGCTGCGCGAGCGGATCGTTGTTCGGCAGCACAATCTGCACGCGAGCGACGATCACCCCGTCGATCTTCGTCAGCGTCGACGACAATTCCTGCGACAGCCCGTAAATGAAGCGCACCCGCTCTTCGGTCGGCGTGGATACCAGACCATCCTTCTTGAACAACGCACCGAGATCGTCGTACTTCGCGTGCGGCAGGCCTCGGGCCCGCAACACCTGCATGGCACGCACGATCTGATCTTCGTCCACGTCGAGCGCCCAGGTCTTGCCATCGTCGGCAGTCGTCTTCGCCGCGTCGACGTTCTGCTCGAGCAACGCCTCCACCATTTCGTTGACGTCTTGCTCGCTCAGATTGCCATAGAGCTCCTTCTTGCAACCTGCGAGCGCAAGGCACGCCACGAGGACGGCGAACACCGCGAACGCGCGCGACCGTGACACGAGAGCGCCCATCATTGCCTCATGCATGGCTCATTGATTCTTCATCAGCGTTTCGACAGCCGACTTGGACGAATTCACGATCCCCATCTTTGCCTCCATGTCGAGCTGCGTGCTCGCGATTTCCATCGTCACACGCATCGTCGCGGCGGTCATTTCCTGCATCGACATATTCGGTGCCTGATTCATCATCGTCACTGTGTCGTTGACCGACTGCTGCAGCTGCGCATCCTGCTGCGCGGCCATGGCCGCAATCATGCTCGTGCCACCGTTATTCCCGTCCGATGGCGGCGCCATGTGCGGCTTATCCATCATCGACTTGAATTTATCGCCGAGCTGTTGCGTCGCGGCATCGGACGCACCGGGCTGCACGGCTGCTTGCAGCGCCTCTTGGATCTGCTTCGCGGTAACAGGTACGCTCATGACATGTCTCCTTCGCCAATAGGCTTTCAGATCCGCAGGTAGCCTGGCTGAGGCACAGCCTCCTCCTGTGCGTGTCCGGCCGGTACGGGCGCCGGGTCCGCCGCCTCCCGCGAAGCGGGCGCGCTCAGAGTCGAATCGGCATCGATGTCGTCGGCCAGCGTTGCGATCGATGGGGGCACCTCGAAGGGCGCACCGTTCTTGTGGGCACGCAATGCATCCTGCAGGTCGTCGCGTGCCGCCAACGCGCGAACGAGCTGGCGCGTTTCGCGATCCGGGTTCTCCCGTATCGCTTCGGCCGCGCTCTGACGCCAGTTCGGGTCGCCCTTGAACGACAGGCAAAATGCCAGCAGCGCCTTGGCGTAAGCGAATTGCGGTACGTTCGCCACCAGGCGCGAGAAAATGTGGATCGCCTCGTCCCAGTGGCCTCGCTGCATCTGCAACAACGCGGCAAACGTCTCCAGCTCGACCACCTTCGGCCGCAGCACCTTGAGCGCGTCCAGCGTCATTTCGATATCTTCCGGATCCGCGTCGATCACCGGAAAGCTGTTCAGCAGGGCCGCCGTCACGGTTTCTATCAAACCGCCGACTACTTCCTGACTGCAGTTCAGATACGTCGGCAAGGGAGTGCTCATGGCGCGAAACTCCTGCAATGTGAATTCGACAGAGAAACGACGCCCGGCCGCCATCATTGCGTCGCTCAGGCACGTTCGCTCCGAGAAAGATATCCAAGCGCGACAGCGGGTTGCATGCCCGACACGAAGCAAGAACATCGTGCGCGAAGTCTCTCAGACTTTCGTAGGAAATGAGCGGGTCGCTTCGCGCGTGCGTCGCTTGCTTCGCATCGCGCGTACGGTCTGGCGGGCGCTCCGATATCGTCGGAAGTTCAGGGATTCCCGGATTCCGGCGCTCCCGCCGGAATGGGCGGGACGAGGCCTCTTGCCGGATTGCAGCGATGAGCGAAGAAAAAACCGAGCAGCCAACTGACAAAAAGCTGCGCGACGCCCGAAAGGACGGCGACACGTCGAAGAGTACCGATCTGGTCGAGGCCGTCACGATGGTCGCCGTGCTCGGCGTACTGGTGTTCGGCGCGGGCGCGTTCGCGGGCGCCTGTCGTGCCATCGTCGATGCGGCCCTGAACTTCATGCGAGGCGATCGCGCGCTGACCGAGCTGTATGCCAGCCTCCTGTCGATCGGAACACGGTTCGTGACGATCGTCGGTCCATGCGTCGTCTTTGCCGGTATCGGGGCCGTCGCAGGACTCGCGCCGCAAGTCGGCTTCGAGATTGCGACGAAGCCGGTCGTGCCGGACCCGAACCGCCTCAATGTGGTCGAGGGGCTCAAGCGCATCTTCACCTGGCGCTCGCTGATCGAGCTCGCCAAGATGATTCTCAAGGCAGTCGTGATCGGATGCGTGATGTGGTTCACGATCACGCGGATGCTACCGCTTATCGTAGGATCGCTCTATCAGCCGCTGCCGCAGCTCTCGGTCATGTTCTGGGGCCTGCTGGTCAAGCTTTTCGGCGTCGCCGCACTGGTGTTCATCATCATCGGCGCCGCCGACGTCAAGCTGCAAAACATCATGTTCATGCGCAAGATGCGCATGTCGAAGGACGAGGTCAAACGCGAGCACAAGGACCAGGAGGGCGATCCGCGGATAAAGAGCGAGCGAAAGCGGCTCGCGCGCGAGCTCGTCATGAATGCCGCCCCGCAACAGCGCGTCGGCCTCGCCAATGCGTTGATCGTCAATCCGACCCATTACGCCGTCGCTATCCGTTACGCGCCCGACGAACACCCGCTGCCGCTGGTGACCGCCAAGGGCATGGACGAATCCGCGGCACAACTGCGCCTTTTTGCCCAGGAAGCAAATGTGCCGATCATCGGCAACCCGCCGGTTGCGCGAGCCCTCTATAAAGTCGGGCTCGACGAGCCGATTCCCGAAGAACTCTTCGAGACCGTCGCCACCATCCTGCGTTGGGTCGATTCGATCGGCGCGAAGGGCGGCCGGCCTTCCGGCGCCAATCCCGCATCGGCTCTTCATTGACCGGCATGGCGCCGGGCTCGACGAGCATCGCAACGGAATTCAACGCTTCATGTCACTGATTCGCGTTACCAGGGGATGGTCGAAATGCTGAAAGCGTTCAAGACTCCGGCGAGCGGCGAAATCGGCATCGCGCTGTTGGTGGTCGCGATCATCTCGCTGATGATCTTGCCGCTGCCTCCGGCGGTGATCGACGTCCTGCTCGCGCTCAACATCACCATCAGCGTTACGCTACTGATGGTCACGATGTACGTGCCGAACGTCGTGTCGCTGTCGGTTTTCCCTTCCCTGCTGCTTTTCACCACGCTTTACCGGCTGTCGCTCAATATCGCGTCGACGAAGTCGATCCTGCTGCATGCCAACGCCGGCCACATCATCGATAGTTTCGGGGAGCTCGTCGTCGGCGGCAATCTCGTGGTTGGGCTCGTCGTCTTTCTGATCATCACGACCGTGCAGTTCATCGTGATTGCGAAAGGCTCCGAACGTGTCGCGGAAGTGGGTGCCCGGTTCACGCTCGATGCACTGCCCGGCAAGCAGATGAGTATCGATGCCGACCTGCGCGCCAATCTGCTCACGCCTGAGGAAGCGCGCCGCAAACGCGCGACGCTCGCCGTGGAAAGTCAGTTGCATGGCGGCATGGACGGCGCCATGAAATTCGTGAAGGGCGACGCGATCGCCGGCCTCATCATCACGATGGTCAATATCGTGGCTGGCATTGCGATCGGCGTCGCCTATCACGGCATGACGGCCGGAGAAGCCGCTAACCGCTTCTCGATTCTGTCCATTGGCGATGCGATGGTTTCGCAGATTCCGTCGCTGCTGCTCTCCGTCGCCGCGGGCGTCATGATCACGCGCGTGTCCGACGACCGCGATGCCAAACCGCAGTCGCTCGGCAACGAAATCGGCAAACAATTGTCGGCAAGCTCGCGTGCGCTTTACTTCGCGGCGCTTCTTCTCGTCGGTTTCGCCGCCGTTCCGGGCTTTCCGACCGCGCTTTTTCTCTTGCTTTCCGCAACGCTCGCCTTTTGCGGCTATCGCCTCAGCAAGAATGAGCCGTCGGCGGCATCGCACAGCAGCGAACCGGTCACCGCGATGCAGCGTGCCGGCGCAAAAGTCGACGTGCCGGCGATTCTGACGCGTCCGCCGCAGTTCGCCTGCCCGCTCGGCGTCAGAATTTCACCCGATCTCGTGCCGAGACTCTCGACTTCAGCGCTCGAAAAGTCGTTCGACACGGAACGGGAGGAGCTACAGGAGTTTCTCGGCTTGCCGTTTCCCGGTATCACGATGTGGACGAGCAGTGCGCTACCAGGCTCGACCTGCGAGCTGCTGATGCATGACGTGCCCTACTGCAAGATCGAACTGCCGGCCGGCAAAGTCATGATCGCCGAATCGGTCACGCGTGACGCGGCGCTTCTTGCCACACCGGATATCGCTCAGTTGCTCGATCGCTGCGAAAAACGCGGCGGACTGGACGGCGGCCCCGGTCCCAGCTACTGGGCCGACGAGAAATCGGTGCCGCAAAAAATCGCGTCATGGCGCGCGGAGCATGTCATTGCGCATGCGTCGATCATCATGCTGCGCCGGCACGCCTCGCTCTTTCTCGGCATTCAGGAAGTGCAATGGATTCTCGAGCAGCAAAACGCCGAATATCCGGGGCTCGTTGCCGAAGTTCAGAAGGTCCTGCCCCCGCAGCGTATCGCCGACGTGTTGCGGCGTCTGCTTGAAGAGCAGATTTCGATTCGGAGCATGCGAAGCATTCTGGAAAGCCTCATCGTATGGGGCGCCAAGGAAAAGGATATGTTGATGCTCACCGAATACGTGCGCGGCGACCTGGCCCGCATGCTCGCGCATCGCGCCGCGGGGGGCGGCAAGCAGCTTCCTGCCGTGTTGCTCGATTTGCCAGTCGAGCAGCATATCCGCCAAGCCATCAAGCAAACGCCGACCGGTAACTTCCTTGCGCTGCCCCCGGACGAGGTCAACTATCTGATCGACAAGATCCAGTCGTTCGTCGGCGAAATACCGCGCGAAGGCGTTGCCCTCGTCACTTCGATGGATATTCGCCGTTACGTGCGCAGGATGATCGAGGCGCGGCTCGGCTGGCTTGCGGTTTATTCGTTTCAGGAACTGGGCGATCACGTGGAGTTGAAACCGCTTGGCCGCGTGACCGTCTGAACCCGAGCATGTCCTGCGCGATGCCTATCATCGAACCCCGCCCCCTGCGCATCATCGCTGCCGAACTCGACGCACGCGAGCGTACGGCGCGCAGCGGCGGCTCGCATCGCTTCGATTACGCGGCGCTCGCACGCCGCGTGCGCGCGAAACCGGACCACGTCGAGGCGCGCGCCGACGAAGATGCGTCCGGCTCGCACTCGGACGCCGCGGCCGAGGATCGTCTGTCGGGATTTCGCGAGGCTTCGGGGGACGACGCGAACGAGTCCGAGACACATGCGCCCGTGTCCGGCCAAAGCAGGTCAGGCAGCACACCGGATCTGTCCGAACGGATTGCGCGGACCACGCTACCCGTCGTCGATGCGATGTATCGGACACAGGGCCAGTTTATTCAGTTGGCGGCGACATTGGCTAACGAGGTCGCCGCATTTTGTGCGGATCCTTCGATCACCTCGAACGGGAATTGGAACGTACAGTTGCCGCTCGATTCAAAAATCGTTCCGGATACGGTTTTGTACCTCTCACTTTCGCCTTTCCATCTTTCGCTTCGTTTCGATACCCAAAGTGCACGATCCCGGCAGTTACTCTTGGACCACAGTTCGCTCCTCCAGCGTGAGCTGGACGCACTGCTGCGGGCATGGGGCGCCGCGCGCGACATTGAGTTGACGGTCTGGTAGGCCGCGTGTTGCACAACCGAACATCCATCCGACCGGTGAAACCAACGTATGGGCTTTCCGATCGCTGAAATGCCGGGCGTCGGTCCTGCGCAAAGCCGTGGGATCGACGCCCCCGCCGACGATGAGCGTGCTCGTTCGCCGGTCGACGTTGTATCGGACGTACCGGTTGGGGCGCTCGCATTGCCCGCCGTCGCGCCGCTCGTGGCCCGTACCGCCAGGGTCGTTTGCGATTTGCGCACCATGTCTGTCCTGCGACGCCTTCCGGAAGTCGAAGCATGGGAAGCGGCGCTCGCCGACGACATGGGAGCCGGGCGCCCTACATTCGAGGACCCGGGGGTGATCGAGCTCGCTCATTCGCGCGGTACCGCGCGTGTCACGGTCGATCTCGCCGCCTACCCGTCCCTTCAGATCGCCGCCTGGTCGCGAGACGATGCGGCATCGCCGCTCGACGCCGAGCGCGCGTTGCGTGTCGCCGTCGCTGGCGTGCTGCTCGAGCCGTTGCTCAAGCGCCTGGCGGCGGTCGGGCTCGGTGAAGTACGCGTCGTTCGCGTGCTGCATGCCGCGTCCACCCCCACCCGCCCGAACGATGCCGCGCCGGTCGTTCTGTCGTTCACGATCGAGGGGCGAACGCATACCGCTGAAATATGCGTCGATACGCCGCTGCTCGACGTGCTGGAAACGCTGCGTTCGGCGCAGCGAATGGCATCGACGTGGCCCGGCATTTCACCGGCCGGCTCACCGAGCGACAGGCCCGCGCCGTACGCGGACCATCGCGTACCCGGACGGCTCGTACTGGGTGCCCGGCGCCTGCCCGTTCAAACACTGCATGCTCTTGCGCCCGGCGACGTGTTGTTGCGCTCGCTGGCCAGTTCCCTTTCTTCGCTCGTCAGCGGTGCGGCTCACGAGGCCAAGGCAACGGCCATTGCCGCCTGGGGCACGCCCGGACTTGTCCGGCTGCACGTCCCGGTGATGATCGACGGGCTAAAACTTTTCGTCATGAAGGAGCCGACCATGACCGATGAGCTGGATCCGACCCGTTTGGGCGAGACGCTCTCGAGCGATCCACCGGACGATCCGATCGACATCGGCGACCTGGATCTGCCAGTGCAATTCGAAGTCGATACGATTGCGCTGCCGCTCTCGCAGCTATGCGCACTTCGTCCAGGCTACGTGCTCGAGTTGCAAACGCCGGTGGCGGACGCGCAGCTCAAACTCGTCGCGCACGGTCAGACAATCGGCTTCGGCGAGCTCGTCACGGTCGGCGATCATCTTGGCGTACGGATTCTGAGAATGGCACACGGCGATGGTTCAATTCAGTGACCTGACGGGGCTGCTGCTCGTCATCGTCGCGATCAGCCTGGTGCCGTTCGTTGCGATGGTCGTGACTTCCTATGCCAAGATCGTTGTCGTCTTCGGCTTGTTGCGCAATGCATTCGGCGTGCAGCAGGTGCCGCCGAACATGGTGCTGAACGGCATAGCGATCCTGGTGTCGCTCTACGTCATGGCTCCGGTGGGAATGAACGCGCTGCAGACGCTGCAAAGCCAGTCGATTTCGCCGCAACCGACGCAAGCGGTCATCCAGCTGTTCGGCGCCGCGCGCGAGCCGTTTCGGACCTTTCTCAACAAGCACGCGAACGAGCGCGAAAAGCGCTTTTTCATGCGCTCCGCGAGCGTGGTATGGCCGAAGCAAATGGCAAGCGAGCTGAAGGAAACGGACCTCATCGTGCTCGCGCCGGCTTTCACGCTGACCGAACTCACGGATGCTTTCAAGATCGGTTTCCTGCTCTATATTGCATTTATCGTCATCGATCTCATCATCGCGAACGTGTTGCTTGCGATGGGGCTCAATCAAGTGACGCCGACCAATATCGCCATTCCGTTCAAGCTGCTGCTTTTTGTCGTCATGGACGGATGGTCCACGCTCGTGCACGGCCTCGTGATGACCTACCGATAGCTTGCGCTCGGCCATTCCTCCGGAATCCCAAGTATGGAAATCGATACGCTGGTTCGAATGACAACGCAGGGCATGCTGTTATGCCTCTACGTCTCGTTGCCGATCGTGATCGTCGCCGCGGTCGTCGGCCTCGGCGTGTCCTTCATCCAGGCCATCACGTCGATGCAGGACCAGACGCTTTCGCACGCGGTCAAACTGATCGCCGTGACGATCGCGCTCGTCATCATGGCGCCTTTTTCCTCCGCGGCGCTGCTGCATTTCGCCAATGAAGTGATGCGAACGGCTGTCCCGCAATGACGCGTGTCCCCGGTTCTCCTGTCGATTCGACATCGTTCAGACCCACCGCGGCCGAAGACAGTACGCCCACCGGCCATTCGCCGGGCGGCTTGGGCAGCGTCGTGGAGTATCACGGCACCCGCTTTTATTACGGCCACCCGACTCCGCTCCAGACCGATCGCGGCTCGCTCATGGCCCGCCAGCTCGCGAAGATCGCGGCGAGGCTCGCGGCGCTCAAGCGGCGTATCGCGGCACGCCGTCAACGCCGCGGCATGCCGGGCGGCGGCGACGACGACTTCGACGGCGAATTCCTCGACGGCGGGCACGGCGAGCACCGACGCGCGGAGGCCGGCGGCGGTGCCGGCGAAGGCGGCGGCGGCTCGGGCGGACAATCGCATCACGAAGAGCATGGCGGTAGCTCGCGCTCGGGCGATCCGACACCGAAGGTCGAGATCAAGCCGCAGAACATCCGGCCCGTGCGCGATCCGACACCCGGCGCATTGATGGCCCGTCTCACGGCGCAATCGGGCCTCGGCAACGTCAAACCGGAGCAGGTCCCCGACGCGTGGATCGCCGCTCTCCTCTCGCAGCGCGACAAGCTGGCCGCCGATCCCAGCTACCGGTTCGACGTCGAATATTTCGACATGTTGCTCGACCTCCTTTATACGAAGGAGCAAATCGGCCCGCTCCAACCGCAGGGCATGTCGACCTGGCGCGAAAAGCTGAAGGCCCTGGTTGGCGAACTTGCGGCAAAACGCGCCCCCGCTGATTCCACACGCGCTGCTTCGGATGCGGCCACCGTGCCGGCCAGCCGCCGCGAGTTGACCAAGCTCGAAAACTTTCATGCGCTGCTGCCGCTCATTGCGATGCAGCACGATGTCGTAGACATTCCCTCGAGAAGGAGTCAATCGAAGAATAGGGTCACGACGCTGCGTAACGCAGCGCTCGCTCGGCAATCGAAGCGCTGAGAAGCGTCGGATCCGCATGCGCACAAATTCGCATAGTCGCAGTCCGCTTCGCATGCCCCCTCGCGTACCCACCCAATCCGGATAGAGTACGGCAGACGGTCTGCGCAACATTGGTGCGCGTCGACCAGCGACATCACGGTCCGCCAAATGACGAAACTGCTGCGTATTCTGACTGGCATGCACGCGGGCGCCGAACTGCGCCTGAGCGAGGGCTCGTACCGCGTGGGAGCGGACGACGATGCCGATATCCGAATTTCGGATTGGCGCGGCATGGATGTGCAGCTCACGATCGACAGCACGGGTCTGGTCACCGCGCGGCGCATGGTTTTGGAGCCGGTGCTGCACGAAGGCGCGACGGACGACGTCGAATCGTCCATGGACGGCCAGGCGGCAGCACCTGTTGGCGAGGCCGTGCACGCGGGCGATCCGCCAATCGACCCGGGGACGGTTTTGCTCGTCGAGTTCGTTCCGATGCAGTTCGACGATACGGTACTTTGCATCGGTCCGGACGATGTCGTTTGGCCAAGCGATCTCGAGCTTCTGTCGACACTGTTGAGCAAGCCCGAAGAAGACGCGCGCCGCACCGGCGAGTCGTCGGGGCGGCGCAAGCTGGTGGGTATCGTGCTCGGCTGCTCCATGCTCGGCGCGATCATCGTAATCGGGTCCGTGCTGATTACGATGGCCGTCAGCCGCGCGGCTTCGCACGATCCGGCCGACCTCGCGCAGCGAGTGAATGAAGAGCTGGTGGCGGCGCATATGCGAGAGCTGCATGCGCGTGTACAAGGTTCACGCGTCATCGTGACCGGCATCGTGCCGACGTCCGATGACGACATTGCTACACGCAACCTGCTCGCGCGCCTGTCGCCCAATGCCATCGTGCGGCAGTACGACGTGGCGCAGATCGATGTGCGCAATCTCGAGGAGTCGCTCAATACGCCGGGCTTGCAAGTGAAGTACTCGGGACACGGTGTTTTCGATATCGAAGGCGCGGTGCCCAATCCACGCGATGTCGATGCGCGCCTCACGAGGATGCGTCATGACTTGAGTCCGAACATCAAGCAATTGCGCGTGCAGGTCACGCAGTCCGAAGACAACATGCCGGCGCCCGAAGTTTTTTCGGAGCTCATGAACTCGGACAGCGTGCGTTACGCGCAAACGCCCGACGGCGTGAAACATATATTCGTCGTGCCGGGCGAAGACGATGCATCGGCCGTCCAGGCCGAAGGCGCCGAGGGCGCCTCGGCGGCGATAGCCGGCGCATCGGATGCGACAGGGGCATCCGCACCGGTTGCGGCCGCGGGCGGCGCGTCCGGTGCAACGGTTGCGGCATCGAGTGCCAGCAGTGCGCCGAGTGCCGTAGCAGCGCCGCCGGCGGCAGCATCCGGTTCCGTTGCCGCGGCCAGGCCAGGCGCTTCGGGCGTCGGCACATCGGTGCCGCCTGCCGCGCCGGCTGCGAACACCGCGGCGCTGCATCCGCCGGGCGGCGGCATGCCCGCAGGACGGCCCGCGCAGATGCCCGCACCGAAGCCCACCTATCTGCCGTTGCCGAGATGACTTTTTTGGGGAGTGACGAAATGTACGAGCCAATCGAAGCCTGTGCGACCGACTTCAACGAATTTCAGCGAATCCTCGCGGATCCGTCGCCGGAAAGCTCGGCGCGCATCGAAGGCTTCCGTGTCGCGCTGGAAGCGACCGCTGCGAATATCGGCAAGGCGACGGGAGCGAACGAAATGGAGCGCAACCAACTGGCGCAGTTGTATCGCGGCATGCTGGCGGCGAGCAGGATCGTGGCGCACTTGCAGGAAAAACGTGGCGCGGCTTGAGGCTGTCGCGGCCACTCCCGGGTGCGCCTTGCCAGCGCATACGGATAGAGGCTTGCTCGCGGTGGCGGCGATCCCGATCGCGCGCAGCCGGGGCGGCAATTCATATCACTTGTTAAAGGAGGTAAGACTATGGTAGCCGGAGCAGCTATGGGTCAGTCTGCCGACGCCGTTGCGTCGATGGCAGGCATCACCGCGGCGTCGAACATGGCCACCAAGGCCACGGCGCTCATGAACCTGAGCCAGTCGCTGACGTCTGCGGTGGCGAGCATGGCCAAGGGTATGGGCAGCAACGTGAAGGACGCCGCCCGCCCTACCTGATCGCTTTGCTCAGGGCATGTAATTCACCGGTGCGCGGCTTGTCCGCGTACCGGGTTTCTGTCTTGCCGTTCCTTCTCGCCGCCGTCCCTTCCAGTCGCGAGCGCCCGCCGGCGCGCTGCGGACGCGCTCAACGCACTCTATGTCCAGCTCCGAACGATACGCGCAACTGGTTCGAGACCTTTGCTACACCGTCGGCTTGCCCGACGCGGAGCATGTGCTTCGCACGCGCTCGATCGAAGTCGAAGGTTTCGATGTACGGCTCGAATATTTCGAGAACGATCTGGAGGCGATCTACGCGAATTTCCATTACGGCACGGTGACGGCCGGCCGGACGCTCGTCGTGTTCCGGCTGATGCTCGAGGCCAATCTGCTCATTTACGCGCAGGATCAGGCACAGCTGGGGCTCGATACGGACACGGGGGGCATCGTGCTGATTTTGCGGCTGCCGATGACACCCGATGTAAACGGCGGTGTGTTGGCCGACCTGCTCGCGCACTATGCGGAGCACGGCCGCTATTGGCGGCAGAACATCATCGAATCGACGGATGAGATGTTCGAAGGAATCGTGGCGGGGGAGTACGTCTGGTTGCGGGCTTAGTGTTTTCCATGGGCCGTTGCTCATGCAATTCGTCGGCCCGGCAGATCGGCCTGGAAGGCGATTTCGCCGCCTTCCAGGCCGCACCCTGCTTGTCGAAGGTTAGCCCTTCGCCGCTTCCCGGATCATTTCACCCATCCGGGTGATGAAGGCGGCTTTCGCGCCAGTGAGTTCCATGTCACGCCGCATGCCGGCTACTTTCAATTGGTCGTCCATGTTTTGCTCGCCCGCTCGGACGAATTCGTCCATGTCCTTGGCGAGGTCTGGGCGCGGCCGCTCGGTCGAAGGGCGATCTGCGTGATGCTCGTAATCGCCGCCGCTACCTTCGATGATCCGATAGGGCGCAAGCACCCTTGGCTCAACCGCGCGATCCAGCCTGTCCAGCCCGAGCGTGTGAGTGGGAATCCGGAGAACCGGAAGCATGGGCGGCTCGGCGAAAGCAGTGCGCGATGCGCTGAAACGGGCGGGCGGTACGACTTCGCCTGTCAACACGGTATGCGTGGCCTCGCTGCCAAGCTTGCCCGTCCTTCGTGCGGGAAGCAGCTCGAGCGCCCCGCCACCGCTCATCCGGGACGGCGCCGGGTTGGTCGACTGATTTGCGTCGGAACTACGGCTCGCTCCGGAATCAGGGGTGACGTGCGATACCTGCCCGCCACTGGTGACGCTGAATGTGCTCTGGTTTGCCATGATCTGCATCTCCCATGAAGTGAGGCGTGGCCACGCGCCACCGCTTAGTGATGCACTTTATAACCGCGAGCCGGCCGGCAGAAGGCCCACCGCGAAGCATTGACCCGCGACCCGAACTCTCGACGCGTACGGCCCGATTGACGGACGCGCGCATTCGTTTCGCCCCACCGCGCTTTGCTTCGCACGCGCCCCGTCCGAGAAGGCTCGACACCGCAGAATTGACCGGAATGCCGTAGGAGTCGCCATATGATGCCGTTCCGCCCCCCACAGTTGATCGAATCGGATGAAATTTTGTTGCGGCCGCCTGCTCCCGAGGACGCCCAGGCGTTGTTCGATGAAATGCTCAGCGACGCGGAAACGATGCGCTATCTCCCGTTTCCCCGGCATACGACGCTCGACGATACGCTCGCGTACCTCGAAGAATCGCGCCGTGGCTGGGAAAGCGGCTCATTGCTCCGCTGGTTGCTCGTCGACAAGGCCACCGGCAATCTAACCGCACTGATTCAACTCGAACCGCGCCCGCCGCGCGCCGAAATCGGTGTCATCATCAGCCGCCAGGGCGGCAGCCGAAAGCGCCGCGCCGGCCTCCAGGTTCTGCGCAAATTGATCAAGTGGCTGCTTGCCCAGCCCGCGATCTATCGACTCTACGCATGCTGCGCGACAGACGGTCCCGCGCAAAGCGCCATGGAACGCCTGGGTTTCGTGCTGGAGGCCAAGCTCACGAACTATGAATCCCGGCCGAACATGGGTGTGGTCGTGGGCGACAGCTATCTGTACGTGATGACGCGCTCCGCCGCTGTACCGCCTGCGACGCCAGCCACCCGGTGGCTCGCCTCCGAAGAGGAAACTACGGCATAACGCGGGGTGTTGCGCAACGGCACGCTCGACCACCCCGCGTTATGCGCGCTTCGTGTTCCAGCGCAATACTTCGCGTGGCGCGCATCCGCATGACAGGTGCTGTCACATCGGAACGACATAGTGCAATGCGGATCAACTCTCGCGCATTGCCATGGCGAATCACCGCCGAGTTCACTGCTTCTCGCCGTCCCAATCGAATGCGAATGAACAAACGGAACCGCGCGGGGTTGCCGGCAGCGCGTCGCCGTCCGCCGCTGCGCAACCGAACGGGCCGCTCGCGCGACTGAAGCACGCGTTCGACAGCTTCCGACAGGTCGAGCGCGCGCGCACAACCGATGTGAGCAGCGCGCTCTTTCATCGCAGCCGCTCCGGCCGCACGTGGAGCCCGTGGCACTTTACCCGCCACGACCGGGAGCAGGATCATGCGGATCGCCTGCCGCCGCTGCCCTCGCGTTCGCATAGAAAAGAGCCGGACGGGGCGAAGACGCTTGCGAAATCCGCGATCGCCCGAACTATCTCGGCCGAGTCTTCTGACAGCGTCGGCGTCGCGACCCCACCGGAGGCGCAAACACCGGAACGATCCGATGCGCTCCGCTTTGCCCGCGGTGTGCGCGACTCCCTCGCCGCCGAACTCACGGTTTCGCCCTCGCATGAGGACGAGCTTGATCGCTTTGCCGCGCGGCTCTCCGGCATCGCATCGCTCGATGGCGCTTCGCCGGTCGCGCAGGCTCGGACGCACCTGTTTGCCTGCGCCGTACGAGCGGCCGGCGCGCGGGACGTATGGTTTGCCGAACGGATGCTGCAGCACATAGCCGCGCTCGATTTCGATGCCCCGCATCGGCGCACAGCCGCTAATGACGAAGAGCGTCGCGCGTGGCATGTCGTGCGACAGCTCTCACGCTCGAGCCTCGGATTCTCGATGATCGAGCACATTCGCACGGCCGCCGGCACGCCATTCAGAGATCGAACGCATCGCTTCGCGGTCAGAACCCTCCTCGAAAGCGCGCAGGCCCTCGACTATGCCCCTGGCGATATACGCGGCGTATCGTGGCGGGACTACTCCCCGGGCGCGGTCAGCGCCCGCAATACGGCGGCGCCGCTCGACACCGAAGAACCGGGCCCCACCGCGCTCGCCAAGCGAGCCTTCGATGCCGCGCGCGCGGTGCTCGAGCACGGCCCCGATTCCCTTACCCCGGAACAATGTGGCGCGTTGCTGGCCTGGCGGCAAGGTTTTTGCGAAGACGGACGGCACAGCGAGTTTTCGCAAGCGCGCGAGCGACTGCACAAGTTCGTGACCAAGACGATTCCGCGCGTGGAAGAAAACCGCTGGAAGACACTGCTTCCGCGCATGCTGTTCGGCACGCATACCTCACCGCTGTCGGCACTCGAATTCGGCACGCGGGGCGTGCCGCGCCAGACGATCGAACGCGAACAGGCAGCGCTCAAGCGGAAAACGAGCGAAACGCTCGCACAGATGAAGGATAGCGCGGCCGTCGAACCCTCCGCGGTCCTGACGCATTCACGCGCGCCGCGCAACGCCGGCGCGCGGGCTGCGCGGCAACTCTATGTCGAACACCGCGACGCGTCGATCCGGGAGAAAACGCGTGCGGCACTCTCGCGGTTGATCACGAGGATTCAACCATCGCCGAGCAGCGTGCTCGCGCACGCCCGCACTCGAAGCTCGGTGGTCGAGCTCGCCGCGCTGCAGGTATGGCTCGATCGCGGTGGGTTTCCGGGCGGACACCCCGATCCGGCCGCGCTGGTCGACATCGCGAAGCGCGCGCACGATATTGGCCAATCCCTCGCTACCTCACGCGGCATGCTCACCAAAGAAGGAACCGCGCATCGCAAGCTCGAACGCCTTTTCGAAGCGACGGCATCGTGGCAAAAAATGTCCGGCGATCAGTTGGCAAAAACGAAACCGTTCAGCCGCCTGGCGAAACCGCCTTTCGACGTCATACGGCTCGCGGCGTGGGGAAAGGTAGCGCACGTGCCCGACGACGACCCGTTCTGGCTCGAAGTGCAGGATCTGCTCGCGCTCGAGAATCCATCTCCGGCCGCCGGAGCACGCGATATCGCCTCCGTCCGCTCGACGTTGACCGAGGTCATCATGGGTTTGCAGTCCGGACAGCGGTTGCGTCTGAGTGATGGCGGCCATCAGGGTGTCAGTACGCGCGGCCTGAACGGGACCACGAAGTTGTTTTTCGGCGGAGTCGGGATACCCGTGTCGCCACGCCTCGACCTGCGGGCGTCGCGCACGCGTGAAGCGATCGTCGAGGTGAGCCGCTCGACGCACGGCGTCGAGTTGTTCATCGGCAGGGCCGACGGCACCGACCGTCATGTCGGCGCGGGTCTGCTGGTCGGATACGACATCGACGTCGGCCTGACATCCCTGCGCGCCGGGCTCGTGACGAACGCGACGCTGCATGCCCATGAAATCAGCCGGCCACGCGGCGTGTCGATCCGCGTTGCGAGACGAATCAAGCCGGACGGCTCGGGCTACGACGACCAAGCCATGCGCGCCAAGCTCGCCGAGATCAACGACTTTCTTTTCAGCGAGGCCGGAGCTGCGCCTGGCGGCGGGCCGAACGGTCTCTGGAACCGTCTCGCCGAACGCTATTGGAACGATCCCGATATATCGATCAGTTGGACCGATGGCGTGAGCGACACGAAACGGCGCGGCGTGACCGTCGACGTCACAGCGACCGTCGAGTTCTACGAATTGGGCGTCGACGGCCCGAACGACCCCGGCGACCTCACGCTGCGAGGTGGGCCGTCGGCCGGTATCGGCCGGCAAACCTCGCGGCAAACGAGCGATTCGGTAGAGCGAAGCGGCTCGCTGCGAGTCGAGCACCATCGTGTCGGCACCGGCTCGTTCTGGCAGGAACGCCAGGGCGTCGCGCCCGGCTTCGCCCATCCGTTGTCGGCAACGGGGCACGAAAGCATCGGCCTTTTCTCGATCGATACGCTGGTGAGGACAAGGAAGCTCGACCAGCGCAATACGTCGGCGAAGCTGCAACTCGTTCGCGAAGAAGAACGACTCGTTCACCGCGCATGCCTTGTCGACATCGAGTACTCGAACGTCCAGGCGTATGTCGGCGCGCTTCAGGACTCGCGCAAGGAATTACTGCAACTCTTGCTCGCCTCCGAAAACATGAATGTCCGGGTAGGCGGCGCAAATTCCACCGAACCGCCCGCGCAGGCAATCGCTCGCGCCAATCAGCGGATCAACGCCCATCTTGCCGATGTCCTCGTCAATCGCAGCCCGCACCTGACCTATGTGCTGCGGCACCGGCTACGCAAGCACGCCGCCGAGGCGCTGGACGCGAACGACGCACGGCTCTCTCAAGCGGGCGAGGACCTTGCGCTCAGGAAGCGGATCGAGGCAGACAACGAACGCATTCTGAGCGATCGCAGCTCGTGGATGCTCGTGGAGCTGAAGGTCAGAGAGCGCACCACGCGTTCCCGCAGTATCGGCCCGAACGCGATTGCGCGGTTGAATACGCGCACCAGCGCGACCGGCGACCGCGAAATCATCGTCGAGAATGTGCCGTTCCAGGTGCTGGAAGCCCTCGATCCGGCCTGATCCGGCGGCCGCAATCGTCGAAGGTTCGTTTGATCGACGTGAGGTTCGCCTGAGGTGCACCCCGCACCCCCATCGAGCCCGACAATCGCCTACGTGAAATGTCAGGCGATAGACGGGAGGTTCCTCATGCGCACCGGCAACTTTCAGGGTGGCAACGGATGGCCAGGCGGCGTCGGCTCACAACAGCCGGGATGGGGTTCGCCTCATGCTCCCGGGCCGGGCGCCGGCCAGCGTTTCGGCCCGCAGCCCAGCGCCCAACCTGTATCCGGTTCGTTACTCGGCGGCTTGCGTGATTTGCTGCATCCGCCAGGACGCTCACACGCGCACGATCCCTTCGCGAACGCGACGCATATGGCCGACGGCGGCACAAACGCTCGCGGAGGCTGGCAGTACGCAGGCGGAGGCCGCGCGGTTTGGACCGGCCCATATCAAGGCGATACGCTCACGGCACAACAATACAAAACGCTGGAAAGGGCATTCGCTATTCCCGCTGCGTTGGCAGTTGGCTCTTTCGGCCCGCTTGCCGGGATCTTTACGTACTTCGGTATGCGCCGCGATCTTCGCAAATCGATGGACTACCTGTCGACGCTCGGGAACGAAACCAAGCGGGCGTCAAGCGGTTCGCCGCACGGCAGCGCGGCGCTTCCCTATATGCCGTATATGCCCTACCCCATGATGAACATGCCGGGCATCTGGGGTCCCGCCGCGATGGCGTCGAGCATGGACCCGTGGTGCTCGGGGATGGGGGGGCCGTACGGATACGGCATGGCGGGTATGGGCTTTCCCTATCCCATGCCGTATCCCTATCCCTATCCTGTCCCGTCGGGCCCGAGCACCGCAAGGCAGCCCTCCAACTCGCAATTCGGCAACGCACGGTTCGCTGTCTCCCCCGATGGCAGGGCTACCGACAGCCAAGGCAAAGAACGCGTGCGGCTGCGCGATGTGGGCGATTCCTGGGATAAGGTGTTCCCCAATAGGTCGTCCAAGGTGGGTGTCGATTTTCAATACTTCATCTTGCAAGGGAAGATCCGCCAGTCGCCTGGCGCTGACCCGAGGTCGGTTGCCGAGGACCTCCGGCAGTTGGACACGTTCTACCAGCAAGCACTGCAGCATCTCGACCGCCCCAACGCGGCGCACACCGATCACAACTCATTGCGGGTATAGCGCGCAGTGCGTTGTCGGCAACAGCGGCGGCCGCGTGAATGCGCAAAGCGGCCGCTCCATCGAAGCGCGGACCGCTTACGCATCATTTTCGTCACGCTCCTTGGGTCTGTGCCGCCACGAACGCAAGATGGCTGCGATTGAGTGCTTTGTATTTATCGCGCAGCTGGCGCAAATGGTAGTCGACGTTATGTGCCGTCGTATCGAGACGACTGGCGATCTCCTTATCGGAGAGGCCCAGCACGAGCAGGCTCAGAATCCGTTGCTGAAGCTGCGACAATAGACCTGCCGCTTCCCGTCTTCCCATCGCTTTGATGTACGCGGAGCAACGCTGATGCACTGACAAGCCGAGTGCGAGCGACTGCGCGAGCACGTTGTCCGTCATCCATGCCATGTTGTGGCGCGGCGACGCGAAGCTGATGATCGAGCGGATCGTCGTGTTGGAAATCGACACGCCGAAAGTCAGTCCGCTGCAAACGCCCTTTTCCCGCATCTGGTCGACAATGGGTTGGAAACGCACGTAGTCGCCGTTTTTGCGCCACGTCGTGACGAGACTCTTGAGATCCCAGACGTGGGGCACGTCGCTCACGAGTGCGGCCCGCAAGTGGCTGTCCCGCTCGAGAAAACCGGCCTCGAGTAATTGAGTCGCGATATTCGTTGTCAGATAGTTACGCAACAGATAGACGCGCTGCACGCGGCCACGCTTGTCCGTTTTGACAGCGAGATAAGCGAGCCCCCCATAGCCCAGCATGCGTAAAAGCGTACGCACGAGCCGCACGCGTTCCTCGGCGTTGCGTGCGGCACCGAGCTCCACGGCAATATCCGTTTCCCGGCCGAGTTCGTCGCCTCGGATCATCGACGCGATTTCCGCTTCGTCGACATAGCAAAGTTCCGGACCTGCGGACCCGGCATCGGGTTCAAGTTCGTCTCGCTCCAGTAATGCCGTGTCAACTCGATCTTGTACCAGAAAGCCCTCGGGCTCTCTCACCACGTCTTGGTACGACATTCGTGCTCCTCATCGTTGCAGCGGACAGACACATCCCCCCGCGCATCGAACGATGCGGCAGCATTCCCGTAGTCAGTGGTAGATATCCGCGGGCTCGCTGCCCGGTATTTGATTATGGCAATTGTGCGACGTGTTCAATCGTCGAGAATCCGCCCGGCAATGTAGGCCAATTGGACGCGGTTGAGCGCATCGAAGCGCTTCTCGAGCTGGCGTAAATGATAAGCGACGGTATGGACCGACATCGACATTTGCTCGGCGATCTCGCGATTGCTCAGCCCCTGCGAGACGCAGCGAAGCATGCTGCGCTGAACGTCGGTCGGAACGGAGATTTGCCAATCAGGCAAGAGTTGGTCGATGCGCGGCTCGATGAACGAATGCAGCGACACGCCGATCGCATACGCCTCGCCGATCGTCGCATCCGTGATCCAGCGGCGATCGGGCTGTGCACTGGAAAGTGTCACGATGGCATGCTCGAACGGACGTTCGGTCTGAAGACCGAACGTGACGCCGCTCTGTGCGCCGACCTGAACCGCACCTGCGACGAAGCGTTTCGCCGCGGCGGCACCCACGCGGCTGGTGTGTTGACCGAAAAGCGTCTGGAGATCCCATGCCAGCGGCCAATCGAAGCGGCATGCGAAATCGATGCGTGGGTCGGTATCGAAAAAAGCATCGCGATTGAAGCGCTCGGCCCAACCCGGCGGCGAATAGGTATCGAACCACGCCAACGCGCCTACGCGTTCTCCAACCCGCTGAATCAACCAATAGCAGAGCCAGTCGAACCCCGCTTTGTGAATGGCACTGCTCGTGAGATGGCGGCGAACGGTCAGGTCCTCGTAACAGCCAAGATCCGTCAGCAGCGCTGACTCCCGCGTGGTTCCAGGCTGCCACGCTTGAATTCCCTCCTCTACAGGCTGGCCGTCGAGCTGCCTGTCGCCGAACGTGACTACGACGGCGCGGCGCTTCTTTATCCCGCTCATCATTGGTTTCCACCCATCCGAAAAATTGCCGCGACGGATCTTGTCATCGATCCTCCACACTGTTCGTCAGTCGCGCCCGCGATCGGGCGCGCACCGCGCCTGTGCAGCCATCGCTCTTTAAAGTTGACTACTCATTCTCGATGCTGGGCGCTTTGCCACACTGACATTCTAGGAAACGTGCATGGGCTGCAATACATAAGCTCTCGTCAGGTCGCCGCGGACAGACCGCTCGATCCTACGTTTTTTTGGGATGGCCACACGCGTTTGGCAATCGAAGCCGGTCCGAATCTACACTTCCTCGAAAATCGATGCAAACGCAACCATCTGTGCGGAGATCGAAAAACCACTAAGTGGTGACGTGAAAATTCGCGTTCCTCGCCGATGCTTCGCAAAGTCGCTTCGACGCTTTACGCGCTGCTCTAGTATCGCGAGTGACTAACGGAGCACGAAATGGACAACGTTCGCGGTGCGGGAAACGGAAATTGGCAGTCGGGGCTTCCGGGGGATCCCCGCGGCCTTCCGCCACCGGCAACGTCGCCGTCAGGAGACGTGCCTCCCGGCACCGGTGCCACTTCGCAGCCCACCCATCCGGCGTTCACCGATGCTCCCCACCAGAAAGCACGGGGCGGTGAAGGAGGCCCACGAACAGGGTTCTCGGTACCTGGCGGGACGTCCTCCGAAGCCGCCAGCGCCAATCTGACGAATCGAGCCCGCGCAGTCCGGACACTCGCGGATTTCCACGAAATACTCGGCTCGGTCGTAGCGCTGCCACCCGAGCATCAGGTGAGCCCGCTTTCCGAACTGACTGCCCGCATCCCGGCTATCGATCCCTCGAAGGATCGTCACACCGCGCTGCAGATGGTTTGCGATACGACATCCGGTCTTCATCGGCGTACCGACTGCGGTGCGATAGTCGTGCAACTGCCGCACGCCGCTGCTTCCCTCAATGACGACGATCTCGTGTCGGGCTACATGCTGACACGCAACGCGATTTCGGCCGAACTGCGCACCGGTCGCATGAGCGCGGAGAACGCGACCGCATCGTTGATTGGCCTCGCTCACATTCTGCCGAACGTGCCAGACTCGGCCCGCCACATTCAGCATGCACGCGAAGTCCAGGGCATCATCGGCCGGCTGGAAAAGCTGCCGCTGCAAGCCCGTATGGCAACGCTCGGCTGGCTCGCCCAGATCCGGCTTTTCCTGTCGCCAGATGCAGCCGCGATCGTTAGCGATCATGCGCTGCGCGCGTTTCAGCACGGCGGACTGAAGGACGATCAGCGTCTCGCGCTTGCGGACGATCTGATCCAGGGACTGACCGAAATGTATAACGCTGGAGCGCATGCGACCGGCCCGCGTTTCGAACAGGAATTCGTGCGACTGTACGAGGCGTCCACGCGAGAGAAAGACCCCCGCGTCCGGATAGCAATGCTCACGAAGCTGTCCGGGTTGATCGACGGTCTCTCCCCCGGCGGGGCTCGAGCAATGCGCGAAGCCATTCACGCCGATCTCACAGCGCTCGGCAATGCCGAACCACCGCAGATGGACGCGCAGCTCATGCAGGTGGTGGAACAGATCTTCGCGGTGATCGGGGAACGCGCGGACGCCAACTTGGCGATGCACCCCGATCCCCTGGAACGTGCCAACCTGATGAGCCAACTCGCTCAGAATATCCAGGAGTTGCCGAACGTCGACCAGGGCGGACCGATGACGAATCCGCGAGTCATGGTCTATATGCGCCTGGGCGCAACCATGATCAAGGAAATGGAGCATGCGCAAGGCGACGAGCACAGAGGTGCGCTCGAGCACGTCAACCAACTGATGGTCGCCGCCCGGAGGCATCTCCAGCCCCACGAGGTGGAGGCAATCAATCAGATGTTGGTGAATGCCGGGCATACTCCCGCTTGAGCTCAAGGCTCTCGCGGGAGATTTAGCGGGGGGACTGCGTGGCAGCATCGCCGGCTACGCCGGACGATTACCCGATACCGCTTCCATTCTTACTCGTTGTACACACAACTTGTCGAGAACGATCAATCGACGGAATGCGGTGCGCCGCGATCCACGGCCAACTCCGTTTCGCGCTTTTCAGACAATACGCCCCAGCGGCGCAAGATGCCCGATATTTGCCGCGCATATTGGTCACGCAGTGCCGGCGTGGCGGAGTGATACGCCCCGACAGCCGCCCATGTGTTGCCGTATTTCAAAATCTGCCGCCGTAATTGCCAAGCTGCGATATAGATATTCTTGCATGGCGACATCAGCGCCTCGCGCCCGATGCCGTAACGGGCGAGCGTCGGCAGATGAATCGTGTTGATCTGCATAACGCCGTAATCGACCGAACCGTTGGCATTGACATGCGTGGCATCGGCACGGTTGTGCGACTCCTGCCAGGCGATGGCGCGCAGCACCATGGGATTGACGTGCTGATAAGCGGCCGCGGCATCGAAACAGTCGGTTGCACGCGCGCGTGGCGAAAAGCTCATCGCGCAAGCAAAGGCGGCGCATTGCATGGCGCCCCAGGCGGCCAACGAAATCCGCCGCGTGCCGCGCGGCGAGCGGGTGGCACGCGCGGACCGTGCTTGATGGCGAATCCTTGAAATATTCGAGCGAATGATCATGGATGGAGCGATCGAGGTTGCGTAGTACGGCAACGAGCCGATGCTGGATCATCCCCGAATCTAGCGCGCCGCTCCTTGCGGCGCGCGAAAGATATCGCCAAAACGCGAAACAATTGGAAACGACTCGAGGTCTGCTTATGCGAATGACATGCGCTAGCGTTCGAGCGTTTCCGACGGCGCCTCGTTGAATTGCTTTCGGTAACTCGAAACAAGCGTCGAGCGGTTCTGCACACCCCATTTATTGGCGGCACCGAGAATATTGCGCTCGCTCGTGAACGGATCCTCGAGCTCGGCGCGAATGCGCTCCATGCGCTGTCGGCGGATCAGCTCCGTCGGCGATAAACCGAGGAAGTTCTTGAATGCCGTTTGCAACGCGCGTTCGGTCACGCCGATTTCGATGGCGAGCTCGCGCACCGAGAGATCGGCACGGTCGAGGTTTTCCTGCATATATCGATAGGCGCGACGATACTTGGCCGGCAACCGGGCCCCGACGTCGTCGAGCTGCGGCGCGCGACGCGTCGTGCGGCTGACGAACGGCGCGATCGCATGCGCATCGGTGCGCAGACATTGCATCGACAACAATGCGTACCGGCTGTAGAACTGCATCGCTTCCGGTGCGCGACCCTGAACCTGCCGCAGCTTCGAGACGCAGTAGAGATATTCGAGCTGCCGGTGACCGGTCGACGTTGCATGATCGAGACGATGCAGCGGCTCGATCAGCGTTTCCGCGAGCTGGGGCGCCCCGCATGCGAGCGCGGCGAG
>NZ_JBMRBK010000033.1:0-95408 GCF_057351765.1 Trinickia sp.
CTGTTCACGCTAATTACAGGCTTGCGCTGGCCACCAGAAGGGCCGAGCGCAAGGAATGGGACGAAGGGAATACTCGACGTATTCACAAGGAGCATGACGCGGCGATCGGCCCTTCTGGTGGCCAGCCCCACGAAGGATTCCTACAACCAGGGGAACGTGCCTTGCCGGCCGCATTACGGCGTCGTTCGTCGTTGCAATAGCTACGGCTATTGCGCCTCCTCTCTCCTTGTCCTGCGGCCGGCAAGGCACGTTCGCAAGCCTGTAATTAGCGTGAACAGGCCCTAGTATGCGATCAGCGACTCCACCCAGGTGTGAAGCCCCATGTCGCCCTGCCCATATCTCATCCAGTCGTAGTCGCCATAACCGGCACCTTCGCCCGGCCAGGGGTTCATGAAGTAAAGCGTTTGCGAAGCATCGTCGAAACCGTCGATGACGATGAAATGGCCGCCTCCGCCGGGCCAGGACCAGAGCGCGATCACAGGGTTGCCGCGCTGAACGGCCGAACGCGTCGCACCATAGGAAAGCGGGCTGCCGTAATAGCGCGATGCGCGCCGCCCCAGCCACCAAAGGATGCCTTCGATACCGGTCGTACCGGCCAGGTAGTTTCCGGAATTCGCTCGATCGTTCCAATAAAACGGATACGCTCCGCATGCATAGCCGACCGAGTCGACCCAGTTGGCGATTCGGCATTGCGATGTCGTGACGCCGCGGTAAGCCAGCACTGCGTCCGCGTCCGCGCTCCAACACCACTCGCTGTGTATTTGCTGCACGAGGGGAACATCGAGTTGAACGCTTGCCGCCTGCGCTGCCATCTGCGGCGCTATGAAGGCCGCTGCGCTCGCGATGAGATACGCCGCCGGAGTAGTCTTCATGATGGAACTCCTCAATGGCTGAAGCGTGGATCGCTCATCCCGCGCCGGATACTCGCACGCAGCGCGTCGATGATCCGGTGTTCGCTCAGCGCCTCGCGCTTCGTGGCGGCGACAGGGCTCGCGCCAGCGGCTAAATCCGGTCTCGACGAAAACGCGAGTTCTTGCGCACTCAGCAACGGCAGGTATGCCGGTTCGCCGTGCGCGACGACTTCGATGAAATCCGCCAGCCCTTGCTCGCTGCGTATGAAGCGCAGTCGTGGGGCCGAAGGGTCGCGGAGATAGTCGCTCACGGCGCGTGAGATGTCTGCGGCGAGGCCCGCGCCGCCCATCTGCACCGTTTTCCACTGGCCGTGCACACGCGCGACCGTCGCGAGGCCGACTGGCCGGTCGCCGATCAGCACCAGGAATCGCCAGACTCCGGTACGGCGCAGGCTCTTGTCGATGCTGTTGCCCGCAAGCAGCGAAGCCGCATCGATCAGATAAATCTCGAAGCCGTAGCCGATCGCGGCATCGCGCACGGCGCCCGGCGAATCCATCGAGAAAATGCGGCTGAGCGAGCGACTATCGTCGTTGTCCATCGCATGTTCAGCCAACGCGGCGAGCGAGCGTTCGGCGGCGTCGCGCTGCGGCGTGCCGAGCGCGAGCGTGAAATCGACTGGCGACGAGGCATTCCCCTCGTTGGCCGCGACGGGTGCCGGGCACGCGGCGATCAGCGCCACTGCGAGCAGGATTCCGAGCGACTGCCTGAATGAATGCATGGGGACGGCTCCTTCGTCTAAGGCACGGCGCTGCCATGGCTGAATTGGAGCTTAGGAAGAAGCGGTGCGATCGGCCAGCGGGCTCCGTGAGGTTGAGAGGTTTCGAAGCGATTCGCATAGATTGGCTGCAGCGGTTTTTCCGGGCGATTTTCTCCGAAAACCCACTATGTGGATTGGGTGTGGATTTATAACGAACAATTTGCGACGGCCGCTGATTTTCTCAAATACTAAGATTAACGGGCTCAAGTTCGTTTGAATTTCAAGTTTCCATCCAGTATCGTTCGGCAGGCGGGGTTGCGAGATTCATCTCTGTGAATCTGGAACTTGAATGAGGCCGAGGGAAAAATGTTTCGATATGAAATGGGTGCAGCGCTCCTTGATGCCGCAGATTCGGACACGTGGTTCGATGAACTATCTGAAATTGGCCGGCGGCATGATTTCGAATACACGATATTCGCTTTGTCGATAAGAAACACCATGCCGTTCGAAAGTGCGTTTTATCGCGGCAATCATTCGGCGGTGTGGCGAAAGATATACGAACAGAAGCACTACGTGCGCATCGACCCCATCGTGCGCTATTGCCAGTCGAAGCTCACACCGCTCGTTTGGGGCAGCGAGCGTTTTGTCGAGCCCGAAGAGCAGATTCTGTACGAACAGGCGAGCGGATTCGGCATGCGGTGGGGCGTAACGTTTCCGATTCATGGGCCAAAACAGGAAGTGGGTATGTTGTGCTTCGCCACGAGCCGGAAATCGGAGGAAGCGAGGCGCGACGTGGTGGTGCATATGCCGAAACTGGGATTGATTCGGGATATCGCTTACGAGACGGGCCTGCGCTTTGCGCGTGAAGGAATGAGTTCATCGGTGCCGAAGCTGACGCCCTGCGAAACGGAGTGCCTAAAATGGCTCGCACTCGGAAAATCGACGTGGGAGATTTCAAAGATACTGGATCGGTCGCAGGCAACGATCAACTATCACATCCATAACATCAAAAGAAAAATGGACGTGCATTCGCGAAGCGCCGCAATGATGATGGCGGTCAAGCTCGGATTGATCGAGGTGGATCGGTTGGCCTCCACGCCTTGTTTTGCATAGCCGCAATTTGCCCAGGGGAGATCGGGCCCCGCATTGGCCGGTGGCCGGCATCTCGGGGCACGAGCGTTCGCCGAGTTTGAGCTGAAGCGACACGGGGCCGATGTCAGCGTTTTCCCGAGGAAACGATTCCATGCTGATAAACGGTTGAACCTTTTGCCCGGCGCAGCCGATATCTCCGTTACGCAGCGACGCTGGTCGCCTGCTGTAACGGAGGAGCCGCAAGATGAGGGATGGAAGCCAGCCGGGTGTTTTCCGCGAGACTGGCGCGCCGCGGTCTGCATCAGTCGCTGCGCGCCGCATGGCAGCGGTCATGCTCGCGGTGTGGACCGTACTGCCGTTCGCGTTCGCGCCCCGTGATGTGCAAGCGCAAGAAACGATCAAGATCGGTGTGCCCGCGCCGCTGTCCGGAAGCTACGAGCGGGCGGGTGTCGACATCGTCGATGGCGGCAGGCTCGCCATCGAGCAGATCAATGCCGCCGGCGGCGCACTTGGCAGGAAGCTCGAACTCGTACCGCAAGACGATGCCTGCAATCCCGACGGAGCGGCGAAGGCGGCGACCCAGCTCGTTGCGGCGGGTGTCGTCGCAGTCGCAGGCGGTTATTGCTCGAGCGCTGCGCTGCCCGAGCTGCGCGTGTTGCACGACCGGCATATTCCCTACGTGCTCGATGCCTCTACGTTTCCGCAACTCACCGATCACGGTTGGAACGACGTCTTTCGCACGATAGGGCGAACCGACGCGCAGGGAGGCTTCGCCGCACAGTTCATGAGAGACGTACTGCATGCGACGCGCGCAGCGGTCCTCAACGACGGGTCCACGTATTCGCAGGGGCTCGCGCAAAGCACGATCGCGGCGCTCAAGCAAGCGGGTGTCGAGGTGGTCTACGACCGTGCGATTACACCAGGACAGCCGGACTATCGCAGCGTGATCAAGGGGGCGACCGATTCCAAGGCGGATGTCCTGTACTTCACGGGGTATTACAACGACGCTGCCGTGCTGGCGAAAAACCGGCGCGAGCTGACGCCATCGATCAGATACTTCATGGGCAACGGCACCGCGGACCCGTCGTTGATCGAAAAGGGGGGAGCGGCGGTGGAGGGGATGATCGTGACGACGTCGCCGTTACCGCAGTTGTTCCCGCAGTCCCGCGCACGGGGTTTTGTGAAGGCGTACGAAGCCGCCTACCAGCGCGCGCCCGGTCCGTATTCGGTTTACGAGTACGACGCGATCGGGGTTACGGCACAGGCCATCGAGAACGCGAACTCGATCAAACCGGAGGACATCGCGGCGGCGTTGCACAGACTGAAGCGCTACAACGGTGCGACGGGCGAAATCGAGTTCGATCAGAAGGGCGATCGAGCGAAGGCGCCGTTCATGGCGGTGACGGTGCGCGATGGCAAGTTCGAACCGTACGCCAGCCTCGATGCCAAGGGGCGGTGGGTGGCGGTGAAGTAGGGGGGCGTTCTGGCGGAGGGCGTGTCCGCTGTACATTGCCGGTGCCTACTGGTTCTCCAATCGGCTGGAGCCGCTCAGAGGCGATCGCGCCGGCCAGTACAGCATCCGCATCAACGACCAATGGCGCGTGTGCTTCCGGTTCGAGGGTGGCAACGCATTCGAGGTCGAGATCGTCGATTACCATTGACTGGAGAATCATCATGGCACGCGAAGTCACGTACCCGACTCCGGGCGAAATCCTCCCCAGGCTATCTCGCCTTCGAATTTGCAGCACATCACTGCTCGAGCTTCGGCGGCAGCGGCGAACGCGCGATACGGCAAGCCTGTTCTCACATCGAATGGGGCGCGAAATTTGCCGCCGCAGCGATGTGGCAGCGCCGATGGGGGCAAGTCTTCCCGCTCTTCGCTTATCCGCCGGAACTACGCGAATCGCATACAACTTGACCGAGAGCCGAAAGGCCGCTGTTTCGAACTCTCCATCAGAGTACGGCGGTAAAAGAATTCGCTTCCCCTACATCATGAGTCGTTACCTGACGCGAAACGAACTCGCCGAACTGGTCGGCTGCAAACCGACCAGCCTGGCATGCAACCACAGCCTACCGCTCGCTTGAGAACCCGCGACTAAGAAGCCTTTCGGCGTCGCCCCTCGCGTAACGGTCGGACGATGAATCGGTAGATCGTCCAGACAGTGATGCATGCGGCCGCCAACGAGACAAAAAAATAGAAGAGCAGCAACAGAGTTTCCCCTTCATCGGCTCCGCGCACATTGAAGAGGTCCGCGAGGAAGAAGTAGACCTTTTGGCCGCCGGCGCTCTTGCGAACATCGTCGACCCACTGCCAGCTATAGATCAGCTTCAAGTACAGGTATGTCAACGCCGCTACCATCGCCGTGCGCAGCACATATTTCATTTCACCTCCACGACGCCGTAGTAACGCGCTTTTGTGCCCGGAATATAGCTGGGCGGAAGTGAGAGGAGGTAGGTACGGAGCTGATTAAAACGCGATTGGTCCGTGAGGGTAATACAGCCTTCACTGAGACGCTGACGGCCCGCGGGATGGAGGCGGAAGTTATTTCTGCGTACGCCACTCACGATGACCCAATCGGCCATCGGCTGTGTCACCGGGTGTAGCGAGAACCACTCATTGCGGTGTGAGTTGCTGAACTCGTCCTTGATGGGATCCCACAGCCAGCCAAGGCGCCCGCCGCTCTCCCGCGCGATGATGTAGTAGCGCCCCTTCGGAATCGGCCCCGCCTTTGCCAATGCCGTATCGGCGGCCCTATTCTCGTGTCCGACGTCGCCGGAGAAAGCTGGAAAGGTGAGCCCATCGCAAGTCAGCTTGCTGATAGGCTGGCCGTTCAGAACGAATGTGCAGTTCGCTGCCATTGACTTGTGCCCTCGATCGTCTTTTTATTGGTGGGCGAAAGCATATCAAATCCTGAGGCGCGTTCACGTCCCTATGCCCCAGATACATAGCGCCCGCCGCGCGGCTGAGCGAGATGAGAGACGAGCAGCGCGGGCGATCGCGCCCCGCGTGAGTGATACGGAATGGCCTAAATGCCGCCTAGCGGGGCTCCGATGAGTTCGGCGGAGAAAACAGTGGCAAGTGCCAGGGCGTGACCGCACCAACAGCCTACCCACCTACCGACCCCCCAAAACTTCGCGACTAAACCGGACTATTCGCAACGACTCCGGACTATTTCGATTTTGGATTCTTCTTTGTGAGCCTTATGCAGCAAGGGAATTGGCGATTTAACCGAATTGTCCAAGATTGTTTCGGAGGGGCGTTCTGGCGGAGGGCGTGGGATTCGAACCCACGAAGGCCGTAAAGCCTTGCCGGTTTTCAAGACCGGTGCATTCAACCGCTCTGCCAGCCCTCCGAGGGGAGCGATTGTACCGCGAAACAGTCGGCCTGCTGCAATGCCGACGGCGCCCTGCATCCCGCGCAGCCCGCTTCCCCCGCGTCGCAAGATCCGCTTACTCCGTGCCCGAGCGCTTACCGTGCGCCAGCGCCCCGGCCTTGCTCAGCGTCTCGACGATATGCGCGAGCGCACGTTGACGCGTCTCGCGATCCGGTGCGCGCAACGCGTACGACGGATGCCATGTCGCCAGAATGGCGCGTCCACCATGCTCGATCACTTTGTCGAAGTGCTCCTGCAACCGGGCATGTGGGTCCTGCAGCAGCGCCTTGAGCGCCGTGCTGCCGAGCGCGATCACGACCTTCGGCGCGACTTCCTCCAATTCCTGGTCCAGCCAATAGCGGCATGCCTCGATTTCGCGTTGCGCAGGCGTTTTATGCAGCCGCCGCTTACCGCGCGGCTCCCATTTGAAATGCTTCACCGCATTCGTGATGAAAACGTCCTTGCGGACGACGCCAGCTTCGTGCATCGCGTCATCGAGCAACTGCCCGGCAGGTCCGACGAAAGGTTTGCCGGCTTTATCCTCGCTGTCGCCCGGTTGTTCTCCGACCATCATGATCGGCGCATGCCGCGCCCCGGCGCCCGGCACGCCCTGCGTGGCACGCTCCCAAAGTGCACAGCGGCGGCACGCGTCAAGCGTGCGCGGCTGCTGTTCCGGCTCGACCTCGGGTCGAGCTTGGGGCTCGGCATCGGCAGCCGTGGGCGGTGGGCGGCGTTTCTGGGCGTTCATGACCGGTTTGCGTAGCATCCCGGAATCGATGCGAGCAATTAGGATGCCCCCCAACAATCGTCAGGCGCGCTCGTTCAAGAACAGCGCCTGCAGATCGTTGAGAAACCGCTGCCCGAGCGGCGTGGGCGCAATCCGTTCATGGTCGCGTGCGATCAAGCCGCGCTGCTCGGCTTCGCGCAGCGCGGGCTCGATTGCCGTGATCGCGAGCCCCGTTCGCTCGATGAACCGATGCACGGGAAAACCTTCGGTCAGCCTCAACGCGTTCAACATGAATTCGAACGGCAGATCGTGTGGCCCTACCTCGCGTTCCTCCTCGACGGGCGAGCCGGCGCGTGCCTTTTCGATGAAGGTGGCCGGGTGTTTGTAACGCGCCTGACGAACGATCCGATGGGCGAACGACAGCTTGGAATGCGCACCGGCCCCGATGCCCAGATAGTCGCCGAAACGCCAGTAGTTGAGGTTGTGCTTGCACTGTCGATGCGGCTTGGCATAGGCCGACACCTCATAGCGTTCGTATCCGGCCGCCGCCGTGCGCTCATGGATCCAGTCCTGCATGTCCGCCGAGGCGTCGTCATCGGGCAGCGCCGGCGGGTACTTCGCGAAGAGCGTATTCGGCTCGAGCGTCAGGTGATAGAGCGAGAGATGGGGCGGGTCGAACGAAAGCGCGCGCTCCACGTCGGCACGGCATTCGTCGAGTGTCTGTTGCGGAAGTGCGAACATCAGATCGAGGTTGAAGTTCTCGAAATGCCGCGCGGCAATTTCCACTGCCCGATGCGCGTCGCCGCTGTCGTGAATCCGGCCCAGCGCCTTCAAGTGCCGCTCGTTGAAGCTCTGAATGCCGACGGACAGGCGGTTGATGCCGCTTGCGCGAAATTGCGCGAACTTCTCGGCTTCGAACGTGCCGGGATTGGCCTCCATCGTGATCTCGGCGTCCGCATCGAGCGGCAGCAGCGCGCGCACATCCGATAACAGCCGGTCCAGCCCGCTTGCCGACAGCAGGCTTGGTGTCCCGCCGCCAATGAAGACGGTGTGCACCTGCCGTCCCCAGACGAGGGGCAGCGCTTGCTCGAGATCGGCACGCAGCGCATCGAGATAATCGTTTTCGGGAAAGCGTTCGCCTTTCCATTCATGCGAATTGAAATCGCAATACGGGCACTTGCGCACACACCAGGGGAAGTGGACATAGAGCGCCAGCGGCGGCAGCGAGCTCAGCGCAATCTTCCCAGGCGCGACGAACGCTTGAACGACGCGATGCCGATCGTACTCGGGGGTAGTCATTGCGTCTCCCCAGCGAGCCGGGCGACGAGCGCACGCAGCGCCAGCGCGCGATGGCTATGTGCGTTCTTGGCGATGGGATCGAGCTGCGCCGCGCTGGCCGCAAGCGCCGGCACGAAGAAGTGCGGGTCGTAACCGAAGCCGTTGCTGCCGCGCGGCGTGTCGATGATTTCGCCATGCCAGCGGCCCTCGGCCACGAGCGGCTCCGGATCGTCAGCATGTCGCATCAGTACGAGCACGCAGTAGTAGTAGGCCCGCCGGTCCTGCACGCCCTGGAGCTCGGCGACGAGCCGCGCGTTATTGGCTGCGTCGCTTTTTTCGCCGCCCGCATCGAGTGCGAACCGCGCCGAATGCACGCCGGGTGCGCCGCCCAGCGCATGGACACACAAGCCGGAGTCGTCTGCAAGCGCGGGCATGCCGGTCAATGTCGCGGCATGGCGCGCCTTCGCCAGGGCATTCTCGATAAAGGTCGGATGCGGCTCGTCGGCCTCCGGGACGCCGAGCTCGCCTTGCGCGACGAGCGCAATGCCCGCATCGCCCAGCAACGCGGCGAATTCGCGCAGCTTGCCGGCGTTGTTCGACGCAACCACGACGCGCCCGAGCGAACGGGCGACACTGCCCGGCATGGTGCGCGAGGATTCGCTTGCGCGATCAGTCACCTGCAACCTCCAACGCTGCCTTTTGCTTGGCGATCAACTGTTCGATGCCGGATTGGGCCAGATCGAGCAGTGCATTCATTTCGTCGCGCGAAAAAGGGGTTCCCTCGGCCGTACCCTGGACTTCGACGAATCCGCCGTCGCCGGTCATGACGACATTCATATCGGTATCGCAGCGCGAATCTTCCCGATAATCGAGGTCCAGCAGCGGCAGCCCCTCGTAGATGCCGACCGAAATAGCCGCCACATAGTCGAGAATCGGCGAGCTTTCGATGCGTCCTGCCGCGAGAAGCTTCGACACCGCGTCGTGCGCGGCGACGAACGCACCGGTGATGCTGGCCGTACGCGTGCCGCCGTCGGCCTGGATGACGTCGCAATCGACGTGCAGCGTGCGCTGACCGAGCCGCTCGAGGTCGAACACCGATCGCAGCGCGCGGCCGATGAGCCGCTGAATCTCCTGTGTGCGCCCCGTCTGCTTGCCGCGCGCGGCTTCGCGATCGCTGCGCGTGTGCGTGGCGCGAGGCAGCATGCCGTATTCGGCGGTGAGCCAGCCCTGGCCGCGATCGCGCAGAAACTCGGGCACGCGCTCGAGCACGCTTGCCGTACAGATGACCTTGGTATCGCCGAATTCGACGAGCACGGACCCTTCCGCATGCTTCGTGTAATGGCGCGTGATGTGCACGTCGCGCAGTGCATCGGCACGGCGCCCGCTCGGGCGTTCAACGAGATCGGTCATGGTGGGCAAAGGTATGAGGAGGGAAACCGTGATTTTACCGTTCCGGAGGCGCCGCATCGCGCGTGCCGCCCCGAGCTGCCTTGCCACGCCCTGCGAGCGGCGCTCGGAGCAGGCGCCGGGCGCAAAAATGGGATAATGCCCCTTTCGCCTGCGCGACGCCTCATTGGCGCGACGGGCGCCTCGAACCACCGGCCGGCAACGGCCCCAAACGCGAGACGGACGATGATCTACAGCATGACAGGCTACGCGAGCGCTACGCGCGAAATTGCGGTGCCGGGCATTTCGGCGGGCATGAGCGTATCGGTCGAACTGCGCACCGTGAATTCGCGTTTTCTGGACCTCAATTTCCGTATGCCCGAAGAGGTGCGCGCGTGCGAGCCGACGCTGCGCGAATTGCTCATGAGCAAGCTCTCCCGCGGCAAGGTCGACATCCGCATCAACGTGCAGCGCAGCGAGCAGACGCCGAGCGTCGGTGCGCTGAACGCCGAGGTGCTGCAGCAACTCGCCAAGCTCGAGCAGGCCGTCACCGATGCCTTTCCCGGCGTCGAGCGCATGCGCACGGGCGAGATCTTGCGCTGGCCCGGTGTGCTCGCGGAAAGCGGCGCATCGGCGGAGGCGCTGCGCGACGCCGTGCTCGCTTGCGGCAAGCAGGCGATCGCCGAACTCATCGATGTCCGCGGCCGCGAGGGTGCGCAGCTCGGTGCGATGTTGCTCGGCAACGTGACCGAGATGGAGGCGATCTTGCAGCGCATCTCGCCGCTCGTGCCGGAGCTCATCGCCAAGCATCAGCAAAAGATCGTCGAGCGCTTGCAAGAGGCGCTGGGGCTCGCAGCGCCCGACGGGGTCGCAACGATCGTCTCGCGCGAAGAGATCGCCGAGCGCATCCGTCAGGAAGTGACGATGTACGGTATCCGGATCGATATCGCCGAAGAGTTGTCGCGCCTCACCGCGCATTTGAACGAGACGCGTCATGTGATCGAGAAGGGCGGCAAGGTCGGCAAGCGGCTCGATTTCATGATGCAGGAACTGAACCGCGAGGCCAACACGCTGGGCTCGAAGGCGGCTGCGAAGGAGCTTGCCGACGCGTCGATGACGCTCAAGCTGCTGATCGAGCAGATGCGCGAGCAAGTCCAGAACCTGGAGTGAACCACCGATGATCGACGCTACGTCCGCAGGCGGCGCGCGCAAAAGCGGCGCTCCGCGCAATCCCTACGCCGGGGTGTATCCCGGCAACCTTTTCATGGTCGTCGCCCCATCGGGGGCCGGCAAATCGACGCTCGTGAACGCGCTGCTGGCCGACGACGCAGCCATTCGTCTATCGATTTCATACACGACGAGAAAGCCGCGGCCTGGCGAACAGGACGGGCAGCACTACCACTTCACGACGGTCGACGACTTTCTGGCCCGTCACGCGGCCGGCGAGTTTCTCGAGAGCGCCGAAGTGCACGGCAATTACTATGCGACTTCGCGCGTGTGGATCGAGGAACAGATGAAAAGCGGCCATGACGTGCTGCTCGAAATCGATTGGCAGGGCGCGCAGCAGGTGAAAAAGCAGTTCCGCAACGCGGTCGAGATATTCATCCTGCCCCCGTCGCTCGAGGCGCTCGAGGTCCGTCTCAAGAAGCGAGGCCAGGACGAGCCGAACGTCATCACGCGCAGGCTACTTGCGGCCGGCAGCGAGATGGCGCACGCATCGGATGCTCAGTACGTGCTCATCAACGAGCATTTCGATCGGGCCCTGGCCGAGTTGCGATGTATCGTTGCCGCGACGCGGCTGCGTTTCGATTCGCAGTACGCCCGCAACAGCGAGCTCTTCATCGAGCTCGGCATCCATCTGCCGGCCGCCGAGTGACGGTGGACGGCTGCATACATAAGGTAGAATAAGCAGCATATCAAGAAGGAATTTCCGAACATGGCCCGCATTACCGTCGAAGACTGCCTGAAGCAAATCCCGAATCGATTCGAGCTGGCGCTCGCCGCGACTTATCGCGCCCGCCAGTTGGCCCAGGGTCACACGCCCAAGATCGAGAGCCGCGACAAACCCACCGTTGTCGCGCTGCGCGAGATCGCTGCAGGCCAGGTCGGTCTCGAGATGTTGAAGAAGGTACCCGTCTGAGCATCGAGTTCGTGAAGCGCGGCGGCAGTATCCGTCGCCGCGACTTCGCGCAGTCTATCGAGCCAAACGCGCTCAACTGACCCGGCAACCACCGATACGGAGGCGAATATGAGCAACATCCCATCGTCCGCCTCCACTGCTGCCGAGGCCGTCAACCCGGAACACGAGACCGAAGCGCCGGGTGCCGCGCGCAAATACATCGACGCGGTTCTGGAACAATCGTTCCGCCATCTGTTCGGGCCGACAGCCACGCCCGAGCAGCCCCGCAAGCACGACGTCGTTTCCATCGCCAAGCTCACCTCGATGCTCGCCGGCTACTTGAGCCCGGAGGAGATCAAGGAGGTCAAGGCCGCGTTCCATTTCAGCGACGAAGCGCATCTGGGCCAGTATCGCCAAAGCGGCGAGCCGTATATCACGCATCCCGTCGCCGTCGCGGAAACCTGTGCCGGCTGGAAGCTCGACGCGCAATCGATCATGGCCGCGCTGTTGCACGACGTCATGGAAGACCAGGGCGTGACGAAGGCCGAACTCGCCGAGCGGTTCGGAGCGAAGGTGGCGGAGCTCGTCGACGGGTTGTCGAAACTCGACAAGATGGAGTTCCGCAATCGCGAGGAAGCGCAGGCGGAAAACTTCCGCAAGATGCTGCTTGCGATGGCGCGGGACGTGCGGGTGATTCTGGTCAAGCTCGCCGACCGCCTGCACAACATGCGTACGCTCGGCGCCGTTCCGCCCGAGAAGCGCCGGCGTGTGGCACGCGAAACGCTCGACATCTATGCCCCGATCGCGCATCGGCTGGGCCTGAACAATACTTATCGCGAGCTGCAGGATCTGAGCTTTGCGAACTTCAATCCGAATCGCTACGCGACCCTCGAGAAAGCGGTCAAGGCGGCGCGGGGCAACCGGCGCGAAGTCGTCGGCAAGATTCTGGAGTCGGTGCAGCGCGCCATCGGCGACGCACATATCGATGCGGAAGTGACGGGGCGCGAGAAGACGATCTTCAGCATCTACAAGAAGATGCGCGACAAGCAGCTCTCGTTTTCGCAGGTGCTGGACGTCTATGGTTTTCGCGTCGTCGTCGGCAGTGCGCTCGAATGCTATACCTGCATCGGGGCGCTGCATGCGCTCTATAAGCCCGTGCCGGGCAAGTTCAAGGATTACATCGCGATCCCGAAGGTCAACGGCTATCAGTCGTTGCATACGACGCTCGTCGGACCGTTCGGCGCGCCGATCGAATTCCAGGTGCGCACGCGCAAGATGCACGAGATCGCAGAGGCGGGCGTCGCGGCACATTGGCTGTACAAGAATGGTGGCGCCGATCTCAACGATGTGCAAAAGCGCGCACACCAATGGTTGAAGTCGCTATTGGACATCCAGAGCGAGGCAGGCGATTCGAGCGAGTTCCTCGAGCACGTCAAGATCGATCTGTTCCCGGACGCCGTCTACGTATTCACGCCGAAATCGAAAATCATGGCATTGCCGCGCGGCGCCACGGCGCTCGACTTCGCCTATTCGATCCACAGCGACCTCGGCAATCAGTGCGTGGCCGTCAAGATCAACAACGAGCTGCTGCCGCTGCGCACGGAGCTCAAGAGCGGCGATATCGTCGAAGTGATCACGGCGCCGTACTCGAAGCCGAACCCCGCGTGGCTCGGGTTCGTGCGCACCGGCAAGGCACGTTCGGCGATTCGTCACTATCTGAAGACGATGCGGCTGAACGAGTCGGTGCAACTGGGCGAGCGGCTCGTCGATCAGGGCCTCAAAGGCTACGGTCTGTCGTTGGCGGAGGTCGAACCCGAAATCTGGGAAAAGCTCGTTCAATGGACGGGCAACAAAAACCGTCAGGAAATCTTCGCCGATATAGGCTTGGGCCGGCGTGTTGCCGCGGTCATGGCCAAGCGCATCGAAGTGCTCGTCAGTGGGCGAGATGCCGACGACGACCATCCGCGTACAGAGCACTCTACGGCGCCCCATGCGCCGCCGGTCGTCATCACTGGCACCGAGGGAATGTCCGTACAGCTTTCGGCGTGCTGCCGGCCGATACCGGGCGACGACATCATGGGTTACATCGGCATCGGTCTCGGCATGGCCATTCATACGACCGATTGCCGGGTCGCTCAGCGGATCCATCGGCGCGATCCCGCGCGCTGGATCGATGTGGCCTGGGCGCCGCAGCCCGGGCGCCTGTTCGACGTTGCCGTCAAGGTCCTCGTCAAGAACACCAAGGGCGTGTTCGCGCGCGTGGCGGCGGACATCACGTCGGCCGACGCGAACATCGTCCATATTGCGATGGACGAGGATTTGTCCCAGGAGTCGACGGTGCTGCGCTTCGTCATCCAGGTCAGCGATCGGGTTCACCTTGCGAACGTCATGCGACGCGTGCGGACGAACCCCGACGTCATGCGCATTGCGCGCGAGCGGCCGAGCGAGGAGGGGCATCACCGGCACGACGGCGGTATGCGCATCGAGCGGGAGCGGGCCGACTACTGACGGCCGAGCGCCGGACAGGTCGACAAAAACAAAGGGCCTTCCGTTCGGAAGGCCCTTCGTAATTGGTGCGGCTGGCAGGATTCGAACCCACGACCCCTTGGTTCGTAGCCAAGTACTCTATCCAACTGAGCTACAGCCGCATGTGAAGCACACTACCACTAGACAGTGGTGAAACAAAAGAGCCTTCCGCGAAGAAGGCTCTTGAAAAGATGGCGCGGCTGGCAGGATTCGAACCCACGACCCCTTGGTTCGTAGCCAAGTACTCTATCCAACTGAGCTACAGCCGCACGCAGAAGCGAAAGTATAGCACGACCCTGGAAAAATGGAAGAGCTGCGAGGCGTTGCGCCCGGGGTTATCGTGTAGTCTTGAAGACTCATCGAATCGACGCAGTGGTTTCATCATGAACAAAGCTTTTGTCAAAGAATCGGGCGAGGACGGCGATGACGATCTCGACGTCGCGCAGCCCGAGATCCCGCCAGGAACCAAGAACTACATCACGCCAGCAGGGCATAAACGCCTGCGCGACGAGTTGTTGCATCTGATCGACGAAGATCGGCCCGAGGTCGTGAAACTCGTGTCATGGGCCGCCTCGAATGGCGATCGTTCGGAGAACGGCGACTACATCTATGGCAAGCGCCGCTTGCGCGAGATCGATCGGCGCATCCGTTTTTTGACCAAACGGCTCGATTTGGCCGAGGTCGTCGACAGCAGCAGGCAGGAGAACGTCGATCAAGTCTTTTTCGGCGCGACCGTCGATTACGCGGGTGTCGATGGCGAGACGCATACGGTCACCATCGTGGGCATCGACGAGGTCGATCTCGACTGCGGACACGTCAGCTGGATTTCGCCGATCGCGCGCGCCTTGCTCAAGGCACGTATCGGCGATGTCGTCACGCTGCACACGCCGGCGGGGCCGGAGCAGATCGATGTTCTCGATGTCCGTTATCCGCCAGCGAGCGCTTGAGCGCCCGATGGCGGCTTGACCGTCGCTTCATGCCGGCCGCTCGCGATTCGCCGACGAAAAAAAGGCGCCGCAAGCGGCGCCTTCGAGGCATACAACCGTTTTTCGATGCGTATTAGAAGCGGTGACGCAGGCCGGCGGTCACGGCAACCTGGTTGTGCGTGGACGACGGAGCCAAGCCGTTGATGAAAGCCGTCAGGCCAGAGCCATCGGCCTTGATGTGCTGATATTCGCCCTGCAGATAAACGTCGGTACGCTTTGACAGCATGTAATCGGCTTGCAGGCCGAACGTGTGCCATTTCGGATCCGTGCTGCCGACCTTGCCGTCGGTGAACGTGTACTGTCCCGCGAGGCTCAATGCAGGCGTCAGCGCATAACGACCATTGATTTCATAGTTGTTGAAGCGCAGACCCGTCGGCGCAGCGAACGCCAGCGAGCCGGAAGTTACCGGGTTGGCGTTGGCGATGCTCGTCGCATTGTTGACGCGCGACTGCGTAAACACGACACCGGCCGTTGCCGGGCCGAACGTGTAGTTCGCGCCGGCACCCCAGACACGCTGACGCGTTCCGGCGAACGGCGAATCCGTCACTGCACCGCCCGTGTTCGCGGCGCCGAGCGCGGTGGCCGAGTTCAGACCGTTGTTCAACTGCAAGTACGCCGCGGCGAAGTTGAAGCCGCCGAAGTTGTACGATGCGCCGACGCTGTACTCACGGTTGTTCGCGAAGCCGCCCGCGGCGTTCGAGAAACCATACATTGCGCCGAGCTTGAAGCCGCCGTAGTTGGCGCTCTGGTAGTGCACCGAGTTGTTCACCCGGAACGAATTGTCGAGGTTGTCGTTATCGAACGGGTGGGCAAATCCGGTACCGCCGTATTGCGTACCCGTCAGCGACAGCGGCCCGAGGTACTGCACCACGTCGTCATACTGACGACCGAGAGTGACCGTACCGTAATCGGCGCTCGACAAGCCGACATAGGCTTGACGGCCGAACATGCGGCTTTGTTGCCCCAACGTACCGTTGTTGATGTTGAAGCCGTTTTCCAACGTGAAGATGGCCTTCAAACCGCCGCCGAGGTCTTCGGCGCCTCGCAGCCCCCAGCGGCTGCCGTTCACGCTACCGCTCGTCTCTTGCCAGTTGCTGTGGCCGCGCTGGTTGTTCGTGTAGGTGATGCCTGCGTCGATCAGGCCGTACAGCGTGACGCTGCTTTGCGCATGCGCCATCGTTGCAAATACGCCGGTGAGGGCGCCGACCAGAAGAGTCTTCTTCATCTTTATCACTCCAGAACGGGAAATTTTTTGCAGCTTTCGGAAGACAGTCATGCCACCGACAGCGAGAGGCATTTGCGTGCAAGCGCGCCCACCACCATTAGGCGCTTTGTCTTCCAACCCGGCTGAGTGTAAATGAGCACCCCCCGCAGACTGCCATTTCAGTTCGCGCAATAAAGTATTTTGCGATGCGCAATGGCCAACAAGTCCCGCGCAATCGCTTGCCACGCAAGGCTTTCACGAAGGATTGCCGCTGTGATGGAGATATGCCGAGCTTTCGCTTGTTGCGTTTGCGATACAAATCAGTCCGCGTCTGTTCGTGGAAACAGACGCGCGTTTCAACTGATTATTGCGTAACGAGGAAGAGATGGTTGCGGATTATGTTGTCGATTGTCGCGTCCGCGGGGCCTTACACTGAGGGCTCTTTTTCGTAGAGAAAAAGGTCTCCGAGCTTGACGGCGCGGCCGCTGGCCGCGCTTTTTTTTATTCAATGGCGACGACGCCGCCGGGCGGTATCGCCGTCTTTCTCCCAGGCTCCGGCTGACGACTCATCGAACGCAGGCGCCCAGTCTTCGACGACATAGTGACGTGCATCCATAGGCGAGGCGAGCAAGTTCTGCCAGTGGTCGCCGTGCCAGAAAGGATCGAAGCCGCTCCCAGGAGCGACGCCGGACGCTACGGACGCTAGAGGCTGGCGTGCGAAGGGCGCATGCATGAGCCGGGAGAACAGGCGTTTGAGGCGTTGCAATTGCATGATGGTCTCCACAGCTAATAATCTGATTCAATCATCCGGCGCCGGTGGATCGCGGACAACTCGGATAAATACTTACATCGGAAATATTTTGTTGCAACTGCGGTATATTTTGCCGGGTTGATCCCCGTTATTGCGATGCTGCCGGTAATCTTGACGGGGGTTAATGCATTTATTTGCGCTTGATGCGTATAGCATCGCGCGGCCGTTCAGTTAATGAAAAAAATCTTGACGAGGGCTCTCGCTTCCCTTTATAAAAGCAGCGCCGGATTGACCTGGCGACGAGTCGCAGACGGAGAGACTGTGGCGTGTCGTCCACAAGGGGGTTTCGGTGGAGGGCGCTGCCCGTCTATTAAAAATCTCGAGGGAATCAGTACTATGAGTACTCAGGAAACTGGTATCGTCAAATGGTTTAACGATGCTAAAGGTTTTGGCTTTATTACGGCTGATAAGGGCGGTGAGGATTTGTTTGCGCATTTCTCCGAAATCCAGGCCGATGGTTTTAAATCACTCAAAGAAAATCAACGCGTGACATTCGAGGTGAAAACCGGACCGAAAGGCAAGCAGGCGGCGAACATTCGTCCGATCTGACGCTGCGGGCCCGGGCCAAGGCGCCCGGCCGCGTTCGGTAGCCGGCGCTCGGGTGGTGCATACTTCGGTTATTGTTGCCCCCCGAGCGTTTTTGTTCATGTCATCTTCTCCTTTGCCTGAATCGGCTGTCGATGCCCCGATCGTATTCGTCGACTTGGAAACGACCGGCGGATCGCTCGCGGATCATCGGATTACCGAGATCGGCGTCGTCGAAGCGGGGCCCCACGGAATTTCGCGCTGGAGCACGCTCGTCAATCCCGGGCAGGCCATTCCCCCGTTCATTCAGCAGCTCACCGGCATTACCAACGAGATGGTGCGCGAAGCTCCGAGCTTCGATGAGATCGCCTCCGAGCTCCATCGACGGCTCGACGGCAGGCTTTTCATCGCGCACAACGCCAGTTTCGATCGGGGATTCCTGCGAAGCGAGTTCCAGCGCGTCGGTCTCGCGTTCAATCCCGACGTTCTATGCACCGTGCGCCTCTCGCGCGCGTTGAATCCGTCCGAGAAACGGCACGGGCTGGATGCGCTGATCGCCCGGCACGCGCTGGTGCCGATCGCGCGTCATCGAGCGCTCGCCGATGCGGACTTGCTCTGGCAGTTCTGGCATACGCTGCACGGGTTATGGCCGCTCGATGTGTTGCGCGAGCAGGTCGAGCGAACGATGCGCCGCTATCGCATTGCCGGCGATATCACCGAAGATCTGCTCGATACCGCACCGGTCGGCTGCGGCGTCTACGCTTTTTACGACGAAGCGGGTACCGCGCTCTTCGTTGGCCGCAGCGTCAGGCTGCGTCAGCGTATCCGCGCCCATCTCGTTGGAGAACGCCGTTCGGCGCGCGAGTTGCGTCTCGCAGCCGAGGTTCGGCGGGTCGAGTGGCGCGATACGGGAGGGGAGCTGGGCGCGCTGCTGGCCGAAGCGCAATGGATCGCCACGCTGCAGCCCCGGTACAACCGGCAGCCACGCGCCGCACGTGGCGAGGCAAGCGATGCGCCCTGGCCGTTCAGCGGAGCGATTGCGGTCGTGGAGCATGGAGCGGATGGCGCCGTTCCCGTCTTCCACGTCGTCGATCGCTGGTGCTACCTCGGCGCGGCGCCGAGTGTCGAGCACGCGAGCGCGCTCGCCGTGGATTGCGCTCGATGCACGTTCGAGTCATCGACGTATCGCATTTTGCGAACGCATCTCGAGCGCGGCTTGCGCGTAATGCAGCTCGCGCCGGGATCGGCCGTCACCATGACGGCGTCCGAAGCGGCGCCTATCTGAACGCGCCGCGCCCGGTTTCAGCCGGTGCCGCCCATTCCACCGGACGAGCAGACGTGCGCCAGCGCGGTCGTCAGCGCAGCGGTCTCGCCCGATTCATAGTGCGTCATGGCTTTCCAGTTCTCGACGCTGCGCTTGAGCCTCGTCGGGCAATCGGCGCTGTCGCGCAGCGGTTGAGCGCGCGCGAGCGCGGGAATCAGCGCCTGCGTCAGCTGATCGAGCGCGGGGCGGGTAGTGGCGGCCAGGTCGGGCGCGGGCCCCTCGGGCGGCTTCGTTGTCTTCCATCGGTCGAACAGCGCAGTCTGAATTTGCTTGCTGGCTTCAATCTGATCCTGAAAGAAGGCGTGAGCGAAGGCGGGATCGACACCTGCCGCGCGTGCGCGCTTGTCCACGTCGGCCAGCAGTGCCGCTTCGCGCGGCGGATCCGTGATCGCCCGACCGTTTGCCCATTTCCATTGGGCGACGGGTACGGCCAGGGCAAGCCGTTTCGAGGCCAGCGCGACGAGGTTGATGAGCGGGGTATCGTCGCCCTCGGCCCGCGCGTGACGGGGCATGACGGACAAGGCGGCGCATAACGCGATGGCGCCGAGCGCTGCAGCACTCAGTGGACGTTTCATGGGGGTAAGGTTCAGGCAGTCAGCCGGCCGGGCCGGCAAGGAACGCCGCACGACCGCCGGCACGGCGGACGGTCGGCGGCAGCGGGATGACAGCGCGGTGCCGCCATAGCGGCACGCATGTGGAGGCGAGCACTGCGCGCGCGCAGACTCATGACGCGCGGACGACCGCGCGATGCAAAGCAGCTTCCGAGCGGTGTCCGCTCACTTCGATTCGAAGGATCTGCGTTGTTCGTCGAAGAACGCGCGAACATGTTCCGGGAGCTCGGCACCCAGAAATTCGACGCCCACCGGCTCCGGATCCGGGCTTGCGATTTTGTCGGGGGGCGGAATGTGGGTGGGCTTCGCTTCCATGATCTCTCTCCTGATACAAAGCGATTATCTGACGCGTCCGTCGATCGGTGCCAGCGCCGAATCGCTTTTTAACGATTTGTTGCATTAACGGCACACGTGCGCCTGCTTTGAAGAGCGATTCAGGGTAATCAACGAGTCGAATCCTGTCGCACACTGCCTGCGCGCCGGGCAGCCATCGGGTACAGCTTGCCCGACGGGCAGCGATGGCTCAGTGCCCCGACGCACACGGCAGCGGCATGGATCCTCGTTAGACCGATGGCGAAGGCGCGGGCACGATGACGGGCTCGTCGTAGCGCCGAGGCTTGCTGGCGACTTCCACATGGCCGTGGATGCGCGCCTGGTGACCGTCCGCGAACATGTAGTAGGGGAACGGCCGGTCGGGTTGCGACACGGCATCGAGACGCGCGGCAAGCTCGGGCGCGAGCGTGAAATCGAGCGATGCAAGCGAATCCTCGAGCTGCTCGGGTTTCGTCGCTCCAACGATGATGCTCGAGACTCCGCGCTTGTCGTGCAGCCAGTTCAGCGCAACCTGGGCCATCGGGCGGCCGGCTTCGGCGGCCACCGCCTCGAGCTCGGCGACGATTCGGAAGTTGCGCGGCGTCAGCTTGTCGAAACCGGGCGGCATGCGCCCCGCCGTTTGCTCGCTCACGGTCTGAAGGCGCCCGGCGCCCGATGCACCCTCCGATGGCCGATATTTGCCCGACAACAGACCCATGGCGAGCGGACTCCAGGGAACCAGCCCCATGCCGAATTCGACGGCCAGATCGGCGAACTCGTTTTCCGCGTTGCGCTCGATCAGGGAGTACTCGAGCTGCATGGCCGCGACGGGCTCGAAGCCTCTCCATTGCGCCAGCGTCTGCGCGCGCGCCGCGAACCACGCGGGGGTGTCGGAGAGCCCGACGTAGCGAATCTTGCCCGCCCGGACGGCATCGTCCAGTGTGCGCATCACCTCGTCCACGGGCGTCATGCGGTCCCACGTGTGCACGTAATAGAGGTCGATGTAGTCGGTGCCGAGCCGCGCGAGCGACGCATCGAGCGCACGCATCAGATTCTTGCGATGGTTGCCCCCGGCGTTCGGGTTGCCGGCCTGAGCGTTATAACTGTATTTCGTCGCGAGGACGATTTTGTCGCGCAACCCGCTTTCGGCGACGAATTTGCCCAGCCAACGTTCGCTGGTGCCTTCGGTATAAAGGTCCGCGGTATCGATGAAGTTGCCGCCGGCATTCACGTAAATATCGAAAAGGCGACGCGCGGTTGCTTCCTCGGTGCCCCAGTTCCATTCGGTACCGAACGTCATCGTGCCGAGGGAAATCGGCGAAACGCGCAGCCCCGAGCGGCCGAGCAGCGTATAGCGGTCCATCGTCATGGCAGTTCTCCTTGTTGGTGAAGTATGTCGATGGCCGTATCGTGCCTGCGTTGATCCCTTGGAAAAAGGCCGCTATTCTGCAAGCATTTTGAAGCGCTGCTTAATAAAAGGATCGATATGGACCCAGCCCGACTTCCCGCGCTGGTGGCTTTTGCGAGCGTCGCGCGCCATGAGAGCTTCACGCGCGCAGCACTGGAGAGCGGGGTCTCGGCGTCCGCGCTTTCGCAGTCCGTCCGGGCACTCGAAGCGCAGCTCGGCGTGCGGCTCTTCAATCGCACGACCCGCCGGGTTGCGCTGACGGAGGCCGGCGCGGACTTTCTCGAGCGGGTCCGCCCGGCGCTTTCGATGCTCGACGCCGCCTTCGATGCGCTCGATGCGCAACGGGGCCATCCCGCCGGTACGTTACGGATCAACCTGCCGCGCGTGGCGAGCGAGCTGCTCGTACTGCCGCATCTAGCTGAATTCAAGCGGCGCTACCCGCACGTCACGGTGGATATGATGCTCGATGACGGACTGACGGATCTCGTCGGGGAGGGGTTCGACGCGGGGATCAGACTCGGCGAAATGCTGGCCCGCGATATGGTTGCGATTCCGTTATCCGGACCGCTGCGGATCGCCGTGGCCGGCTCCCCGGCCTATTTCGAGCGTTATGCGGTACCCGCGGTACCGGATGACCTCATGCGGCATGACTGTCTGCACTATCGTTTTGCGACGAGCCGCGGGATCTATCGATGGGAGTTCGCACCGCCCGCCGATCCAACGCGGGTTTTCGAAGTGGATACGCCGGGCAGTTTCGTCACCAACGATTTGCGCACCATGGTGCGCGCGGCCGTGGACGGCATCGGCCTCTTGCACGTCATCGAGGACTATGTCGCACCGGAACTGGCCGACGGCCGCCTCGTCCGCGTGCTCGACGATTGGTGTCCTACCTTCGACGGCTTTTGCCTCTATACATCGAGCCGCGTGCATATGCCGCTCAAACTGCGCGTTTTCATCGACTTGCTGCGGGAAAAACGCTTGCACTCGCCTACGGCGCGCGGAGATTCGGCTGGGCAATGACGGCTGGAACGCTCATGAGCCACCGGCGGCGTCGGTTTCGTCAGCGAAGATCCGATCGGCGAGATGAAACGCGGAATTGGCCGCCGGCACGCCGCAATAAATGGCCGTCTGCAACAGCACTTCCTTGATTTCGTCTCGCGTCACGCCGTTGTTCTTCGCCGCGCGCAAATGCAGCGCGAGTTCCTCGCCGCGATTGAGCGCCACCATCATCGCAATGGTCAACAGACTGCGCGTATGGCGCGGCAAGCCCGGGCGCGTCCAGATCTCGCCCCATGCGTAGCGCGTGATGAGCGCTTGGAATTCGCTCGTCAATTCGTTTTGCTTGGCGAGCGATCGATCGACGTGCGCATCGCCGAGCACGGCGCGGCGCACTTCCATGCCTGCGTCGTAGCGTTCCTGGTCGTTCATTTAGTCGGACTCCTGATCTCGATTGGTTCTGGCGGCTTCTTCGGCCCGCGATTCGCGAAACGCTGCAAGCACCGCGTCGACGAACGCGTGCGCGCGCCCCGCGTAGTTGGCCGGATCGAAGAGTGCATCGAGGCGAGCCGCGTCCAAGCGGCTCGTCACCTCGGTATCCTCGGCCAGCACGTCGCGCAGATTGCGTCCGCTTGCAACGGCCCGTTGCGACGCATGTTCGACGAGGCGATGCGCCGGTTGACGTCCCATCGATTCGCCGAGCGCGAGCATGACCGCTTCCGCGAGGATGAGGCCGTGAGTCGAACCGAGGTTGGCGGCAAGCCGCCCGGTGTCGACTTCGAGCCCGCGCGCGATCTCGTCGACGTGCGCGAGCGCTCCGCCGCAGAGCCGGGCGATCTCGGGCAGGGCCTCCCATTCGGCCTGCCAGCCGCCCAGGGCGCGTTCGTGTTCCTGAACCATGGCGGCGAGCACCGTCGCGACAAGCCCCGGTACGCGCACGGCGGCGCTCAGAACAGCGGCGCAGCCGACCGGATTGCGCTTGTGCGGCATCGTCGACGAACCGCCTTTGCCCGCGCCCGACGGTTCGGCAAGCTCGCCGATTTCGGTCTGCATCTGAAGCGATACATCGCGAGCAATCTTGCCGAGCGTACCCGTGATCAGTCCGAGCGTCGTCGCGATCTCCGCGATGCGATCGCGCTGCGTGTGCCACGGCAGCACCGGTACCGCCAGGGCCAACGCGCTGGCAAGCGCCTGCGTCACGGCATCGGCGCGCTCGCCGAGGCTCGCGAGCGTGCCGGCCGCGCCGCCGAATTGCAGCACGAGCGCGCTTTGGCGCAGGTGTGTCACGCGCGCCCGATGGCGCTCGAGCGTATCGAGCCATTGCGCGAACTTCATGCCGAGCGTGATCGGCAGCGCCTGCTGCAGCCAGGTGCGACCCACCATTGACGTGGCGCGATGTCGCTCGGCCAGGCCGGCCAGGACGTCGTCGAGCGACGCGATTTGCGCGTCGATCGAATTCAGCGCGTCGCGCAACTGCAGCACCATGCCCGTATCGATGATGTCCTGACTCGTGGCGCCCCAATGCACGTATTTCGCCGCTTCGGGAGCCTGCTCGGCGACCGCCGCGGTCAGTTGCTTCACGAGCGGAATAGCGAGATTGCCCGCCCGTGCGGCGGCGTGCGTCAGCGCGTCGGCATCGATGCACTCCGCGCGGCACGCGGCCTCGATGGGCCCGGACGCATCGCCCGGAATGACGCCGGCCGATGCGAGGGCCCGGGCCAATGCCGCCTCCACATCGAGCATGCGCTGGATCGTCGCGCGCGGCGAAAAGATTGCGATGAGCGCCTCGGTGGAGCTCAGGCGGTCGGTCAGTCGTCCGTCGAATTCGAGCATGATGGTACAGTCGTTTGTTCGATCACCGAACAAAGTGTCATTTAACGAACAATAATCGACGCATGGTATGCGTGAGGCCGCAGCGGGTCAAGAAACGCGATCGCCTGGCCGCTTTCGCCGCTTGCCCGGTTCGCTCCGTGCAAGTGTGCGCAAGATCTCGGCGAACGCTTGTGCGAGCTCGCTCGTTGTGCCCGCGCTGCGGCGCACGATGCCCACCGGTTCTTCGGCCCCGGCCATCGGCAGCGGCAGCGCGACGAGCGAACCGCCTTGCAGGTCGTCGTGTGCGGCGCGCGCCGGCGTCACCCAAACCGCGTTCGAGCGCCGTGCGATGAGGCGAGCGACTGAAACCGACAGCGTTTCGATGGACTCGGGCGGCACACGCAGCGCGTGGGCATCGAAGTAGGCGTCGGTGTTCAGGCGCGGCACCGTTGTCTGCGGCGCGACGATGAGTGGATAGTCCAGCACCGCGGTCAGCGAAACGGCGCTTTGCTCGAGCAAGGGATGGCTCGGCCGAACGGCCATCACGAGCGGTTCGGCATACAGAAACTCGAACGAGAGCCCTTGCATGGCTGAGGGTTCGGCCATGCGCCCGAGCACGAAGTCGAGTTCGCCAGCCTTCAGTGCGGAGAGCAACAACGCATTCGTGCCGGTGCGCAACCGGACGCCGGCATGGGGGCGAACCTCTTTGAATCGAATCAGTGCATCGGGCATGACACCGCTGGCGACAGTCGGCAGTGCGCCGATTTCGAGCGCGGCGGCCGATGGCATGGCCGAACCGCTCAACGCGGCGCCGGCCGAATCGAGCGCCTGACCGACGTCGAGTGCATAGCGTAAGAAGTGCTCGCCCGCTGGAGTCAACCGGGCTCCGTGGCGTCCTCGTTCGACGAGCTGGGCGCCCGCCAGCGCTTCGAGTTCCGCGAGCGTTTTGGAGATCGCCGGCTGGCTCAAGTGGAGCCGCTCCGCCGCGCGGCCGAGATTGCGCTCCTGGGCAACGGCCAGAAAGCAGGTGATGTGGCGAAGGCGAAGGCGGTTTTCCATCACCCCAGGTTATGAAAAATCGGCAAACAAGTCAATTTACCTCAAGTTTCGGGAAACATACATTAACGACTCAGGCACCCGCTCGTTCACCGCGCGGCGAGCCCAATGTCATTCGAAAGCATTTTGGGAGACGGTTCATGCAGACATCGGCCGCTGAGGACTTTGGCGCCTTTGGCGAGTTCGCCCAGCGCGACACGGCGCAGCACCCGCCGGCCTACGCGCCTGGCTACAAGACGAGCATATTGCGCTCGCCGCGCAACGCGTTGATTTCGACGCAAAGCACGCTATCCGAGACGACAGGGCCGGTGTTCCGCGCCGACGAGTTGGGGCCGCTCGACAACGATCTCATCCTGAACTTCGCGAAGGAGGGGTTGCCCATTGGCGAGCGCATCATCGTCCACGGCTTTGTGCGCGACGAGTTCGGCCGGCCGGTCAGGAATGCGCTGGTGGAGGTCTGGCAGGCCAACGCGGGCGGCCGTTACCGCCACAAGAACGACAAGTATCTCGCGCCGATCGATCCGAATTTCGGCGGCTGCGGGCGGATGCTGACCGATGCCGATGGCCACTATGTCTACCGGACGATCAAGCCGGGACCGTACCCGTGGCGCAATCGCATCAACGATTGGCGTCCCTCGCATGTCCACTATTCGCTGAGCGGCGATGGGTGGGCACAGCGGCTGGTGACTCAGATGTACTTCGAGGGCGACCCGCTCATTGCCCAATGTCCGATCCTGAAGACGATCCCGAGCGAGGAGCAGATCCGCGGTCTCATTGCGGCGCTCGATCCGGCGAACCACGTCCCACTCGACAGCCGGTGCTACCGCTTCGACATCACGCTGCGCGGACGCCGCGCTACCTACTTCGAACAGTCTTTGCCGGGAGTGAAGTGATGGCGCTGACACCGTTTGCTCCGTTCCATTTGAACGAAACCGCATCGCAGACCGGGGGGCCGTATGTGCACATCGGTCTTGCGCCGAAGCAGGCCGGTTTCGATATCTTCGAAAACAACTTCGGCAATGTGCTGGTCACGAGCGAGACACGAGGCGAGCGCATCGACATCGAAGGACGTGTCTACGACGGCTCCGGGTCGCTCGTGCGCGACGTGTTGATCGAAATCTGGCAAGCCAATGCGGCCGGGCGTTACGCTCATCCGGCGGACCGGCAGGACCTGCCGATCGATCCGTCGTTTCGCGGGTGGGGACGCACGGGCGCCGATTTCGAAACGGGCGTGTATCGATTCGAGACGATCAAGCCCGGCGCGGTGCTCGGGCGCAGCGGCACGCGGCAAGCGCCGCATATTCTCCTGGTGTTGTTCGCGCGCGGCATCAATCTCGGTTTGCATACGCGGCTTTATTTCAGCGACGAAGCCGAAGCCAATCTGCGCGATCCGGTGCTTGGCGGCATTGAATGGGATGTGCGCCGCAAGACGCTCATCGCCGAGCGCAGCGAGCGGGACGGCAAAGCCGTCTATACCTTCGACATTCGCTTGCAAGACACGCCCGACGGTGGACGCGAGACGGTCTTCTTCGACATTTGAGTTGGGTTGCCGGCGCGCGCCCGCGGTGTGTACCGGGTGCGGTGCGTGCTGCCGCGAGAATGGCCACCAAAAAAGCAAAAAGCCCAGTCGCGAGACTGGGCTTTTTGTTTGAATCTTATGGTGCCGGAAAGAGGAATCGAACCCCCGACCTTCGCATTACGAATGCGCTGCTCTACCGTCTGAGCTATTCCGGCATCAGGAGAAACGCGATTATAGAGACATGTCGCGCCGGATAGCAAGCCCCCATCTTAACTTTTTTCTTCGCGATGGTAGCCCGTGACGCGCTCGACCTCGTTCTTCGAACCGAGGAACACCGCGATACGCTCATGCAGGCTCTCGGGCTGCACATCGAGAATGCGCTCGTGCCCGTTCGTCGCCGCGCCGCCGGCCTGCTCGACGATGAACGACATCGGATTCGCCTCGTACATGAGCCGCAGCTTGCCCGGTTTGTCCGGGGTCCGCTTGTCCGCCGGGTACATGAAGATGCCGCCGCGATGCAAGATCCGATGCACATCGGCAACCATCGATGCGACCCAGCGCATGTTGAAATCGGCCTGACGCACGCCCGTCTTGCCGGCCAGCAGCTCGTCGACATATCGCTGTACTGGCGGATACCAGTGGCGAGCGTTCGAGGCGTTGATCGCGAATTCCCGCGTGTCTTCCGGAATGCGCAAGTTGGCATGCGTGAGCACCCACGAACCGAGTTCGCGGTCGAGCGTGAAGCCATTCACGCCATCGCCGGTCGTCAATACGAGCATGGTTTGCGGTCCATAGACCGCGTAGCCTGCCGCGACCTGCTGCGTGCCGGGCTGAAGGAACGATTGCTCGGTCGCGACTTGCCCGTCAGGGCAGCGCAGCACCGAAAAAATAGTACCGATCGATACGTTGACGTCGATGTTCGATGAACCGTCCAGCGGGTCGAACACGAGCAGATATTCTCCGCGCGGATAGTTGGCCGGAATCGGAAACAGCTTTTCCATTTCCTCGGACGCCATCGCGGCAAGGTTGCCGCCCCATTCGTTCGCGTCGAGGAGAATTTCGTTCGACAGGATGTCGAGCTTTTTCTGGACCTCGCCTTGAACGTTTTCGCTGCCCGCCGTACCGAGCGCTTCCCCCAAAGCCCCTTTGCTGACGTGATAGCTGATGAGCTTGCAAGCGCGCGCGACGACTTCGATCAAAAGACGCAAGTCGGCCGGCAGCTTGTTGGTTTCGCGTTGTTGCTCGATCAGAAATTTCGTGAGGGTAGTGCGTCGTTGCAGAGACATTGCGGTACTCCGAAAGCCAGGGGATGCCGTGGATTTTACCCGCCGCGACGCCGATGGCCGCGAGTTTTTGTAGGCAGGCGCACGGTCGGCACGAAAAAAACGGGCACGTGCGTGCCCGTTCGTTGGGTCGCGAAGCGCCACCAAACGGCGCTCCACGGCATCAAGCCAACGCTTTCTCGACGATCTCGCGTACGTCGCGTGACGAAGCCTTCGCAGCCACTTGCTGCAGCGCCTCGCGCATGCGCTCGCGCAACGCCGGCGTGTAGCGACGCCAGAGTTCCAGCGAGCGTGCGAGGCGCGCGGCCACCTGGGGATTGAGCGCATCGAGCGCCACGACCTGTTCCGCCCAGAACGCGTAGCCCGAGCCGTCGGCCGCATGGAACTGCGCGGGATTGCCCGAGCAGAAGCTGAAGATCAACGAACGCGCTCGGTTCGGATTGCGCAAGGTGAACGCCGGATGACTCATGAGCTTGCGCACGATCTCGATCACGGGCCGCTTCTCGCTACCGCGCTGCGTGGCCTGCATCGAGAACCACTTGTCGATGACGAGCGGCTCGCGCTCGAACCTGCGATAGAAGTCTTCGAGCGCACGCTCCGCGATCGGCGTATTCGTCGCGGCACCCGCGGCGATGAGCGTCGCGAGCGCGGCCGCACGATCGGTCATGTTGTCGGCGGCGTCGTACTGCGCATTCGCGAGCCGCACGGCGTCGGACGGGTCGTCGAGCTCGGCAAGGTAGGCCAGCGCGAGATTCTTGAGGGCGCGATGGCCCGCGGCTTGCGCCGTCGGCTCGTACGGGTCCGGCGTCACATGATTTTCGTAGAGGCTCAGCCACTGGTCGCGCAGCGCCGTGGCGAGGCGCTTGCGCACGAATTGCCGCGCGCGGTGCACCGCCGACGGGTCGGACTCGGCCATCTGCTCGGCAAGGTACGACTCCGAGGGCAGCACGAGCGCGAGCTCGCGAAACGCGGGTGAGATCGTCTTGTCGGTCAGCACACGCGCGAATGCCGCGACAACGGAATCGTCGAGCGTGAGCGGCTCGTCGGCTGCCGCGCGCGCGGCCAACGCCAGCAGCTCGCGCGTGGCGAGGCGCTGGCCAGCCTCCCATCGATTGAATGGATCGCTGTCGTGCGCGAGCAAAAACGCCAATTCGTCATGGGTGTAGTCGTACTCGACGATCACCGGTGCCGAAAAGTTGCGCAGCAGGGAAGGCAAGGGCGCTTCGGCCACATCGACGAACGTGAACTGCGCTTCGTTCTCCGTCAGCTCCAGCACACGCGTCGTCCCGGCCGCAGCGGGCTCCCCTTCGAGACGGAGCGGCAGATCGGCGCCGTTGCGGCCGATGAGACCCATCGCAAACGGAATCAGGAGCGGGCCTTGTTGTGTTTCGCGCGCAGCGGGCGCCGCGTCCGCATACCGTTGCGAGAGCGTGATCGTGAAGCGCTTGGTTTTTTCATCGTACGCTGTCCGCACGCCGACACGCGGCGTGCCGGCCTGGCTGTACCAGCGCTCGAATTGCGCCAGATCGCGCCCGTTCGCATCGGCCAGCGCATGGCGGAAATCGTCGCACGTGACGGCTTGCCCGTCATGCCGCTTGAAGTAGAGATCCATACCGCGGCGAAAACCGTCGCGCCCGAAGAGCGTCTGATACATGCGCACGACTTCGGCGCCTTTCTCGTAGACGGTCATCGTATAGAAGTTGTTGATTTCGACGTAGCTCTCGGGGCGCACCGGATGCGCCATGGGGCCCGCGTCTTCCGCGAATTGCATCTGCCGCAGCACGCGTACATCCTCGATGCGTTTCACGGCGCGCGCCGTTTCGTCGGTCGCGCCGCCTTGCATATCGGCCGAGAACTCCTGATCGCGAAAGACGGTAAGCCCTTCCTTCAGGCTCAATTGGAACCAGTCGCGGCAGGTGACGCGATTGCCTGTCCAGTTATGGAAATACTCGTGGCCGACCACGGCCTCGATGTTGGCGAAATCGGTATCGGTGGCGGTTTCGGGGTTGGCCAGGACATACTTCGTGTTGAAGATGTTCAGGCCTTTGTTTTCCATGGCGCCCATGTTGAAATCGCTGACGGCGACGATCATGAAGCGGTCGAGATCGAGCTCGAGGCCGAAGCGCGCTTCGTCCCACCGAATCGCGTTGACGAGCGAATCCATGGCGTGTCGCGTCTTGTCGAGATCATGCGGCTCGACCCAGACCTGCAGCAGTTTTTCCTTGCCGGAGCCGGTGCGGATTCGCTCTTCGAGCGCGACGAGTTTGCCGGCGACCAGCGCGAAAAGGTAGCTCGGCTTCTTGAACGGGTCCTGCCATTTGGCGAAGTGGCGTCCGTCCGGCAAATCGCCCGTGTCGACGAGATTGCCGTTCGAGAGCAGGACCGGATAGGCGGTTTTGTCCGCGCGCAGCGTCACCGTGTAGGTGGCCATGACGTCGGGGCGATCGAGAAAGTAGGTGATGCGCCGAAAACCTTCGGCCTCGCATTGGGTGAAAAAGTTGCCGCTCGAGACGTAAAGGCCGGAGAGCGTCGTATTCTCGGCCGGCTTGCACGCGCTCACTATCGTCAGCTCGAACGTGTCGGGTACGGCGTCGAGCACCAGGCCGTGCTCGTGGACGCGATGCTCCGCGGAAGACGTGCCGTCGAGCGAGACCGAGAGAAGTTCCAACGCTTCGCCCATGAGTTCCAGGCGTGCAGCATGCGCGGCGCCGGGGTTGCGTCGCACCCGCATCGTGTTCTTGACGATCGTGCGTTCGGCAACGAGATCGAACTCGAGCGCAACCGAGTCGATGAGAAAAGCCGGCGGCGTATAGTCGGCCCGGCGGATCACAGCGGAATTGGCGGTATCGGACATGGCGGATCGGGAAAATGGACCGTTTGGGCTCGCGCATCAGCGGCGAGGTCGTCATCCATTGTACAAAGCCGGCCGGCGCGGCGCTGCAGGCTCGGCGTATCATCGCGACGAGGCCCGGGGTGAAGGCAGGCCCCGTAGCAAAACAGAGGAAGATATGAAGGCGAAGTGGCAACAGGTAAGACGTGCGGTCGCGCCGGTCTGCGCCGTGTCGGCATTGACGTTGGCGGGGTGTACGACCTACGTGAGCTCGCAGGTCACGGCTTTTTCGGAATGGAGCGGCAGCGACGCAACGCGGACTTATTCATTCGACCGCACCCCGGCGCAGCAAAACAGCCTCGAGCAAGCGACCTACGAGCAACTCGTTGCCTCCGAGCTCGATCGTTATGCGTTCCGGCGTGTACCGCGTACCGACGCACATTATCTCGTGGGACTCGGTTACAAGACCGATGCCGGCGCGATGACTGTCACGCAGCCGGTCTACTATGGGAACCCCTGGCCGGGCCCGTTCTGGCGGCCCATGGGCCCGTTTGGGCCCTTTGGCGGGTTCCCGCCGGATTATGTGAGCCAAACCTATCCGGTCTACACGCATACGCTGGGCGTGCGGATCACCGAGCGCTCGACAGGCCGGGAAGTCTACAACGTCACCGCGCGCACAACGAACGATGAGCCCTCGCTAGTGCAGGCCATGCCTTATCTTGCCCGCAGCGCGTTGGCCGATTTCCCGCTCGGCAACGGGGTCGTGCGCACGGTGCGCATACCCGTCGATTCGCATGGCGGCGCGGCGTCGAACGAGGTGCCGGTCGCACCGCCGGCAACAGGCCGCGCTCCTGCTGCAGCATCCGTCCCGGCGGCGCAATAGCATCGTCACGGCCGCCTGCTTTCGCCGCGGCCGTCCGCGCCCGTCAAACCGTTCCGCGCACCAGCCCGAGCACCCCGAGCACGATGAACAGGACGGCTGCGATCACATGCACGGTGCGTGTCGGCAGACGGTGAGCGAAGCGCTCGCCGAGCAGGATGGCCGGCACGTTGGCCAGCATCATGCCGAGGGTGGTGCCGGCCACCACGCCGATGAAGTCGTGAAATCGTGCGGCCAGCGCGACGGTCGCGATCTGCGTCTTGTCGCCCATTTCAGCCAGAAAGAACGTGACGAGGGTGGCGCCGAAGACGCCAAGCCGGCCGCGCGCGACGTTTGCCTCGTTTGCATCGAGCTTGTCGGGTATCAGCACCCAGATGCCCATGGCGATGAACGAGATCGTCAATGCCCAACGCATGACCGTCGGCGTGACGAGCGCGCCGAGCCAATTCCCGATTGCGCCGGCGCCCGCATGGTTGGCCAGCGTAGCGACGAGCACGCCGAGCATGATCGGAATGGGCTTGCGGTAGCGGGCCGCAAGGACTAGGGAGAGCAATTGAGTCTTGTCGCCGATTTCAGCGAGCGCGACGGCGCCGGTCGAGATCAGAAAGGCTTGGTCCACGTTGTTGGTTCTTCCCGGGCCGAGATGTGTACGAGCGACGACCCGCGGCGACACCGGGCCCATAAACGGCGCGCGTGCGGGTCATCGGTCTCGCCAGGCCCGAGGCTGCATCCGCCATGGCCGTAGGCCAAGTCTGTTGACGGATGCCCCCGCCGCGCTCGGCATGACCGGTGAACCGGCGCGAAGCGGCGGGGCGGCTACTCCCCAATGAGGGACGGATTCTAACACAGGCGCGGCGCTGGGCCGCGGAACCGGGCGGCCGGGCAGCCTCGCGTCGCGCCGGCGTTCAGTGGGCGGCGAGCGCGCGTCGGCGGCGCGCATCGTCGTCGCGGCGATGTACGCATCGGCCTGCCACATAGGTCTCGAATACTGCGCGATCGTCGCCGAGCAAGGCGAACGCGAACAGTCGTTCCTCGAGCGACTCGGCACGCTGCATACGCCGCTCGAGCAGCGGTGTGGCCTGCGGATCGAGCACGATGAAATCGGCTTCGGTCTGCGGCGCCAGCGTGCCGATGGTCCCGTCCAGATCGAGAGCCTGCGCGGCACCGGCCGTGGCGAGCCAGAACATGCGCGTCGCGCTGAGGTGATGCCCGCTCAGACGCGCGACTTTATGCGCTTCGTTCATCGTCCGCAGCATGGAGAAAGCGGTGCCCCCGCCCACGTCGGTGCCGAGCGTCACCGCCATGCCATGCGCGCCTGCCTTGGCAATATCGAACAGACCGCTGCCGAGAAAGAGATTCGATGTCGGGCAATGCGAAGCGACGGCTCCGCTCTCGGCCATGCGAGCCCGATCGCGATCGTCGAAATGAATGCAGTGCCCATAAATCGCACGGCGGCGCAGCAGTCCATGGCGATCGTAGACATCGAGATAACTGCGATAACCCGGGTAGAGCGCGGCCACCCACTTGATCTCGTCGACGTTCTCGGCGACGTGCGTCTGAACGAATACGTCCGGATGGGCTTGCGCGAGCGCGCCGCATGCTTGCAGCTGCTCGGGCGTCGATGTCGGCGCGAAACGCGGAGTGAGCGCGTAGAGCTGCCGCCCTTTGCCGTGCCAGCGCGCGATCAGCTCAGCGCTGTCGTCATAGCCCGATTGCGCGGTGTCGCGCAGGAATTCGGGGCAATTGCGGTCCATCAACACCTTGCCCGCGATCATGCGCAACTGCCGCGCTTCGCTCGCGGCGAAGAATGCGTCGACCGATTCCTTGTGCACGGTGCAGTAGACGAGCGCGGTCGTCGTGCCGCAAGCGAGCAGCTCCTCGAGGAAAAAGTCCGCGGTTTCCCGCGCCGATGCCGCGTCGGAAAAACGCCGTTCCGTCGGGAACGTGTAGTGCTCGAGCCAGGGGAGAAGGCCGGACGCCGGTGAGGCGATCATGTCCGTCTGCGGGTAGTGCACGTGCGTATCGATGAAGCCCGGTACGATCAGCTTGCCGGTGAGGTCGCGCAACTGCGTGTCGGGCGTCAATTGGTCTGCAAGCGCGGCGTAGCTGCCTTTTGCGACCACATGCCCCGCTTCGACGATGAGCAGTCCGTCTTCTTCGAAGCGGGCCGCATCGTCGGATTCGGCTGGATCGCCGGCGAAGCCGAGCAGCATGGCGCGATAGGCGGTGCGTCCCACACCGTGCTTGTCGATTGGGCTCATGGTCGGAAATGTTCCTGTGCTGAAACTGAAAAACGGCGCCGCATCGGTGCGGCGCGCACGTCTACGGCTTCCAATATGCGTCGAGCTTTGCAATGAACGCGTCGAGCTCGCGTGGCGTGACGAAGGAGGCTTCGAAGCTGTTGCGAATGAGTGTGTACACGTCGCGGTCGGTCAGTCCGAGCGCTTCGACCGCTGCCAGGTAGTTCGCATTGACGTAGCCGCCGAAGTAGGCCGGATCGTCCGAGTTGATCGTCACGGCCACACCGCGATCGAGCAGTGCTTTCAAGGTGTGCCGTTTCATGTCGTCGAATACGCGCAGCTTCAGATTCGACAGCGGGCAGACGGTCAGTGCAACGCGGGTATCGGCAAGCCGCGTCACGAGCGCGGGGTCTTCGATGCTGCGCACACCGTGATCGATGCGATCGACCAACAGCAGATCGAGTGCTTCGTAAATGTACGAAGGCGGGCCTTCCTCGCCCGCATGCGCGACGAGCTTCAGACCTCGCTTGCGTGCCTGCGCGAAAACGCGTTCGAATTTGGAGGGCGGATGGCCGCGCTCCGACGAATCGAGACCGACGCCGATCAACCGGTGCGCGTAGGTATCGAAGAGCGGCAGCGCGGCCGAGTAGGTGGCGAGCGCATCGTCTTCGGACAGATGTCGTAAGAAGCAGAGAATCAGCTTGCTGGATAAGCCGCGACGCTCGCCCTCGGCCAGCGCCCGCTCGATGCCCGCGACCACCGTTTCGATCGGCACGCCGCGCTCGGTATGCGTTTGCGGATCGAAGAATATCTCGGTATGCACCACGCCATCGGCGAGTGCGCGCTCGACATAGGCCGCGGTCATGTCGTAGAAGTCGTCTTCGGTGAGCAACACGCTCGCGCCGGCGTAGTAGATGTCGAGGAACGACTGCAGATCGGTGAACGCATAGGCGGCGCGCAGCGCTTCGATCGACGGGTAAGCGAGCGCAACGCCGTTGCGTTCGGCAAGCTTGAAGATCAGCTCGGGCTCGAGCGATCCTTCGATATGGATATGGAGCTCGGCCTTCGGCGCACCGGCGATTTTTTCAGCGAATGTCGGGGTCATGGTCGATCGTTGAAGACAACGGGGAAGAGGGAGGCGACGGTGCGGCGCGCGGCGCACGCCGCGTTCGCACGCTTTCGACGGCTTGCAGCAATTGGGCCGCCGCCGAAATCGCAATGGCCTCCGGCGATTTGTCGGCGATGCCGGAAACCCCGATCGGGCAGTGCATGCGCGCGATGAGAGCGGGGTCGATGCCGCGCGCAGCGAGCCGATGTTCGAATTGCCGGCGCTTCGTCAGCGAGCCGATCATGCCGAAAAATGCGAAATCGCCGCGTCTGAGGATGCGCTCGGCCAGCGCAAGGTCGCGCGCGTGATTGTGCGTCATTACGATGAAATAGCTCGCGGGCTCGGCTTCGTCGACGGCTTCGTCCGGCGCATCGTTTGCGTCGATCGTCACGTTCGGCAGATCTAGCGGCGAGACCGGTACGAGGTGCTGTTCGAATTGGGCATCGCGCTCGTCGACCCAGCGCACGCGGCACGGCAGCGTCGCGAGGATCCGGACCAGCGCGGCACCGACATGTCCGGCGCCGAACAGCACCACCGGAAACTCGCGCGCCACGATCGTCTCGGTCAGGAGCGCGTTGCCTTCATCGAACCCGGTGCCGTCCCAGAGCAGGCAGTCCGGCATGTCGCAGCCGGGTTGCGCATCGGAAAGGAGCACGCTGTCGGGCGATGGACCGAACGACACGCTGCGCACACTCGCTTTTCCCGCCGCGAGGCGCTTGGCGAGCGTCGCCACCCAGCCGAGATCGCCTACATCGAGGCGTTCGAACGCCAGCATCACTGCACCGCCACAGCATTGGCCGAGGCTCGGTCCGAGCGCAAGACGTTCGAGCCTGCGCATGTGCGGCACGCGCGTGCCGTCGCGCAGAACCTCGCGGGCGATCTCGATCGCCCGCCATTCGAGATGTCCGCCGCCGATCGTATGGCGCGCGGTGTCGCGTGTCACGATCATCTTCGTGCCGGCTTCGCGCGGGGCCGATCCCTCCACGCGCGCGACGGTGACGAGCACCACGGCGTCGCCATGTGCGAGCAGATGCTGAAGGTCGGACAACCATGTTTGCATGCGGAGACGATCCTCTTCAGGCAGTGCTTGCTGTGCGACCCAACGCGCAGATGGCCGCGAGGATCGCTTCGGGCGTCGCCGGCGCGCGCAGCGGCGGGGCCGAGCGCGCGTGCGGGGCGGCCGCGGCGACGGCGTCGCGGATGGCCAGAAAAACCGAGAAGGCGAGCAGCAGTGGCGGCTCGCCGACGGCCTTCGAACGGAATACGGTCGGCTCCACGTTTTCGTTCCGATAAAGGGCGACGTGAAACGCGGCCGGCGTATCGCTGATCGCGGGGATTTTATAGGTCGACGGGGCGTGGGTCATGAGCCGTCCATCAGCGTTCCACCAGAGTTCTTCGGTCGTCAGCCAGCCCATGCCCTGGATGAATCCCCCTTCGACCTGCCCGAGATCGATCGCCGGGTTGATCGATCGGCCCGCATCGTGCAGCAAATCGGCACGCAGGAGCTTCCATTCGCCGGTCAGGGTGTCGACGACCACTTCCGATACCGCGGCACCGTACGCAAAGTAGTAGAACGGGTGCCCCGTCAGCGTTTTCGCATCCCAATGCACTTTCGGGGTGGCGTAAAAACCGTCCGACCAGAGTTGCACGCGGGCGAGGTAGGCCTCGTTTACCAACTGCGCGAAGGGCAACGATGCACCATCGAGCGATACGCAGCCGTTGGCGAAGATCGCATCGCCCGGCTGGCCGCCGAGCAGCCGCGCCGCCATTTCGGCCAAGCGCGCGCGGATGGTTTGCGCAGCCGCTTCGGCGGCCTTGCCGTTCAGGTCGCTGCCGGTCGAAGCCGCCGTGGCCGACGTATTGGCGACTTTCGACGTGTCCGTCGCCGTCACGCGCACCTGCTCGAGCGGCAGCCCCAGCACATGCGCGACGACTTGTGCCACTTTCGTATTGAGGCCCTGGCCCATCTCCGTGCCGCCGTGATTGACGAGTACGGAGCCGTCCCGATAGACGTGCACGAGCGCGCCGGCCTGATTGAGGAACGGCACGTTGAACGAGATGCCGAACTTGACCGGCGTGATCGCAATGCCGCGTTTGAGCACGGGGCTCGCTTCGTTGAATGCCGCGAGCGCCGCGCGGCGCTCGCGATAGTCGCTCGATTCGAGCAGTTGCGCAGTCAGCGGAGCAAGGATGTTGTCGTCGACGCGTTGGCCGTACGGCGTGACGTCCCGCTCGCCGATGCCGTAGAAATTGGCCAGACGGACATCGAGCGGGTCCCGCCCGAGCGCGCGCGCGATATCGTCGATCATGACTTCGGTCACGAGCGCGCCTTGCGGCCCCCCGAAGCCGCGAAACGCGGTATTCGATTGCGTGTTCGTCTTGCAGGCCAGCGCCGCGATTTCGACATCGGACAAATAGTAGGCGTTGTCGACGTGACAGACCGCGCGCGTGGCGACGGCTCCCGAGAGATCCGCCGAATAGCCGGCGCGCAATGCAATTTCGACGCGCGCGCCCGCGATGCGGCCTTCGCTATCGAAGCCAACCTCGTATCGGTAGACGGCGTCGTGGCGCTTGCCCGTTATCAGAAAATCGTCGTCGCGGTCTGCGCGTAGTTTGACGGGCCGCTTGAGCTTTGAAGCGGCGAGCGCGGCAATACAGACGAACACGGCCGACTGCGACTCCTTCCCGCCAAAGCCCCCGCCCATGCGCCGGCATTCGCACAGGACGCGATGCGCGGGCCAGCCGAGCATATGCGCGACGACCTGCTGCATTTCGCTCGGATGCTGCGTCGAGCTATAGACGAGCATGCCGGCGCCTTCCTTCGGAACGGCATAGGCGATTTGCCCTTCGAGATAGAACTGTTCCTGTCCGCCGACTTCGAACTCGCCTGTCAACCGGTGCGGTGCGGCGGCAATCCTGGCCGCGGGATCGCCTCGCACGAGATGCAGCGGAGGCAGCACGTACTGCTGGCGATCGCGGGCCGCTTGCGCGGTCAGCACGGCCTCCAGCGGTTCGTAGCGCACGATGTCGCCGCTTTTGGCGAGCGCCGCGGCTTGCCGCGCGAGGTCGCGGCTCGTCGCGATCACGGCAAAAACGGGTTGCCCGAGATAGGAGACGGTGCCCTCGGCAAGGATCGGATCGTCGTGAAGGACCGGGCCACAGTTGTTTTCGCCGGGGATATCGGCCGCCGTCAATACCGCGACCACGCCCGGGGCAGCCCTCACGGTTTCGAGATCGAGCGAGACGATGTGCGCATGCGCGTGGCGCGATAAGCCGAGCGCGACATGGAGCGTGCCGGCGAACTCCGGCAGATCGTCGGTGTAGGCGGCTTCGCCGCTCACATGCAATTCGGCCGATTCGTGCGGGCGCGCCACGCCGATCGCGGCGCTCGGCTGGGAAGCCGTCCCCATGCGTTCGGCGGATGCTTCGGTCATCAGATTCATCGCATCTCCTTGGCCGGTCGGGCGGTGGGCTCGAACGAGAACGCTTCGACCTCGCTTGCTGCCAACGGCGCCTCGTCGCGCGTTTCGAGATGAAAGCGCCAGAGCAGATTACGGGCGACGGTCATACGGTAGGTATTCGATGCGCGCATATCGGTGAGCGGCACGAAGTCCTGTTCGAGCGCATTCATGGCGCGTTGCGCGCTCGCCTCGTCCCACACCTCGCCGACGAGCGCGGCTTCGGCACTGGCCGCACGCTGTGGGGTCGCGGCCATGCCGCCGAAGGCGATACGCGCCGAGACGATTTTTCCGTTGTCGATTTCGAGTGCGAATGCGCCGCATACCGCCGAGATATCCTGATCGTAGCGCTTCGACACCTTGTACGTACGAAATCGCAGCTGGGCCCGCGGGAGCGGTACACGAACGGCGGCGAGGAATTCGCCCGGCTCGAGTGCCGTCTTCTGATAGCCGAGATAGAACGCGTCGAGCGCAAGCGTGCGGGAAGCCTTGTCCCGCCGCAACACGACCTGCGCGCCGAGCGCGATCAAAGCCGGCATCGAATCGCCGATGGGCGAGCCGTTCGCGACGTTGCCGCCGAGCGTGCCCGCATTGCGTATCGGCAGCGACGCGAAGCGCCGTGCCAGCTCGGCGAGCGCGGGGTACTCGCCGACGAGCGCGGCGTAGGCGTCCTCGAGCGAGGCGGCGGCGCCGATGGTGAGCATCGATGCGTCGCGCTCGATGCGCTTCAGTTCCTCGACGTTGCCGATATAGAGCAGATCGCCGAGGCCGCGCATTTGCTTCGTCACCCAGAGCCCGACGTCCGTGCTGCCCGCGAGCACGCATGCCTGGGGGTGTGCCGCGCGCAGGGCCGCGAATGCGTCGAGCGTCACCGGCGCGCGAAATGTCGTCGTGCCGGAGTCTGCAGTGTGCGTTTCGCGGCTCGCGTATTCGAACGTTTCGTCGCGGCGCAATGCGCGCAGCGCCGCGACGACGGGCGCGCGATCGAGCGCGGTGCGCGCATGGCGCCCGCCGTCGAACATGGCCTGTGCGGCCTCGACGATCGGCCGGTACCCGGTGCAGCGGCACAGATTGCCGGACAGCGCGGTCGCGATTTCATCGCGCGAGGGCGCCTGGCTTTCTCCTTGCCGGTTTTCGTAGAGCGCCCACATCGACATGGCAAAGCCCGGCGTACAAAAACCGCATTGCGATGCATGGCAATCGACGAGCGCGCGCTGCACGGGATGCAGCGTGCCATCCGGGCGGCGCAGGTCTTCGACCGTGAAAAGGGCGCGCGAATCGAGCGTGGGCAGGAATTGAATGCAGGCGTTGACGGCCTTGAGCGCGAGCGCGCCGCGGGCGTCGAGTTCGCCGACGACCACCGTGCACGCGCCGCAGTCACCCTCGGCGCAGCCCTCCTTGGTGCCCGTGCACTGGAGGTCTTCGCGCAAGTGCTGAAGCACGGTGCGGGTGGCCGGGGCGTCGTGCACTTCGTGAATCGCGCCGCGGTAGTAAAAGCGGATGGGATGCGTGGTCATGGCCGAATCCTGGAGTTGCGGATCAGGCGCGCGTTACGCTTCGTACCGGCAACGGCCGGCTCGCGCACGTGGATCGCCATCCAGAGCACAAGATAGCACCGCAATATGCGGCGAAGATCGTCCGGCGCTGATGGTCGCTATCAGCGCCAGCATAATTACGGCTCTACGATGCGCGGCACGCGTGGAAGTTGCAAGCCATCGCCGTGTTGCACCGCGAAGACGGCGGGGGGCGTGAGCCGGCCGCGTGTGTCGGCGCGCTCAGCGCTCAGACCGCATGCAGACGACCCTTGGCGCGCCGACGCCAGAGACTGGCGGCCACGGCGAGGAACGTCAGCACGAAGGCGACGAGCGCCCACCCGGGCAGCAGAAGACCGAGAATGGGCGGGTAAACCGTTTCGCACAGGCCCGCGACCTTGAACACGCTCGGCAGCCAATGGGCGGGCGGCAGGGCGTCGACGACGGGCTGCAGTGCATCGAATCCGCAGCTGAAGCCGGGATGGAGCTGGATGAAGAGGTGACGCACGGCGGTGCCGACGCCCGCGGCGGCGACGACCGCAATCAGTGTTTCGAACACGCGAACGCCTTGCCAGCCGCCGCGCGTTGCGCCGGCGAACGCCAGAATTGCGATCAGGATGAAGAAATAGCGCTGAATGATGCAAAGTGGGCAGGGATCTTCGCCCTTCGCGAACTGCAGATAAAGCGCGCCGCCGACGAGGCTCAGCGAGACGAGACCGAGCAGCACGAGTAGGCGGCGTTCGCGGCGCAGGGACAGGAGGTCGTTCATGAAGCGTGGGCTCCGAGGGGCAAATCGCTGCATTTTAGTGTGAATTGCCGCAGCCAGTGGCATCGAGCGTGCGTGACGATCCGCACGCCCTGAACCGGCTCAGCGAATCGAGTCGAGCACGCGTTCGACCGCGAGCGCCACGCCGAGGAGCGCGTCGTCGCGATGCGGTCCCGCGGCGAGCATCAGCCCCACGGGCGCGTCCCCGCGTGCGTGGCACGGCAGCGAAACGGCGCAGGCGTCCAGGACGTTGAACGTGCTCGGGTTACGCAGTACCAGCGCGTTGATGCGCGCATACGTTGCATCGTCGCGATCACAGTCTGCGACACGGGGCGGCGCGATCGGCACAGTCGGCGCGACGATCGCATCGAAGTGCTGCCAAAGGGTTTCTTCCGCGGCTTTCATGAGCGCTGCGCGCTCGGCGATGAGATCGAGGTAATCCGTCGCCCGGGCGCTTTCCCCTTTGAGAATCCGCGCGAGCACGCGCGGATCGTAGCGCTCGCGCTGCGTGGCGATGTGCCCGCGATGCCAGGCGTAGGCCTCCATCGCCGAAAAGCCGAAACGGTTGATCTCGGGCAGGCGCTCGAGCGGTGCGAAATGGACATCGGAGAGGATCGCGCCGGCCGCTTCCAGGTGCTTGAGCGCTGTGTCGAGCGCTTGAGCGACGCTCGGCTCGACATCGTCGGTGACGTAGTGGGTCAGCACCCCGAGACGCACGCCTTCGAGCGGGCGCCGAGCGGGAACGCGCGGCTCGAGACCGGCGAGGATGCGATCGACGAGCGCACAGCAGGCCACGGATACGCCTATCGGCCCGAACGAATCGAGCGTGGTGGATAACGGCACGGCACCTTCGCGCGGAATACGGCTTGCGGTCGGCTTGAACCCGGTCAGACCGCAAAATGCGGCCGGGATGCGGATCGAGCCGCCAGTGTCCGTGCTGAGCGCGACGGCGGCCATGCCGTCGGCGACCGACGCCCCTGCGCCCGACGACGAGCCGCCCGCGATGCGGGCCTCGCCCGGCTCGCCCCGACGGTACGGCGAGAGCGGCGTGCCGTAGTGCGGATTGAGGCCCAAGCCCGAAAACGCGAATTCGGACATGTTCGTGCGGCCGATGAGCACGGCGCCGGCGTTGCGCAAACGCGCCACGACGGGAGCGTCGGCTCGAGCCGGCGGCGCGTCGGCCAGCACGCGGGAGCTCGCGCGCGTGACCTGGCCCTTCACGTCGAACAGATCCTTGATCGAGACCGGGATGCCCGCGAGCGGGGACAGTACGGTCCCGGCGGCCCGCAGGCGATCGTGCGCGTCCGCGGCGGCACGTGCCGCTTCGGCATCCGCCTGCATGAAGACGGTCGAGCCTTGACCCGCCGGATCGCCAATGCGCTCGAGCGCGGTTTCGACGAGCACGCGGCTCGTCGTTTTACCGGTTGAGAGATCGTCGGCGAGGCGGGCGAGCGGAGGGAAGGGAGCGAATTCGGTGGCCATGGGGTGACGGTGTCGAGTCGGATGGGGGCATAGCGCACAGCATGCTGTAGGCATTGTAGCGGTGGCATGCGGCATGCGCAGGCAGGCGAGCCTGAGCGAAACAACCGGGTCGCACGGCGGGCGTCGCGGGGCCGCCGGCCCGCATCGATCCGCCACGATTGCCGCGACTTTGCACGGTGGCGGATAATGGGTGCTCTTTCATCGCTGTGCGTGCGACGCGCGCGCCTGTCCCATCGTCATGAGCGAAAAAACGCCACCGAACGCCGGCCACGCCGGTCCAGACACTCCAGTCCACTCCTCCAGCGATTCTTTTGCCGCACCGCATACGTCCGAGCCGTCGGGCACGACGGCGGGAGCGGCGTCCCCGGGCGGACCCGACGCACCGCCGCCGCTGGCCCCGGCCGGCGGCGCGGGAGCGAGCGGTACCGCTGCCGAAGCAGCGGCGCGTGCGTCGACCGATACGCCCGGGAGTGCTTCGACGGTGGCCGTTACCCCCGAAGCGGCGCCCCCGCAATCGGGCGCGGCGGCTGAAGCCGCCGAAGCGCGGGCGTCGGCGGCGCGCGAGACGTCGGCACAGGAGAGCGCCGCGCACGAGGCCGAACGATCGCCGGGAGGAGGGGCGCCGCCGCCGGGATTCGGTGCGCCGCCCGACTTCGATGTCCCGCGCCCGCCGCCCCCGGGCGCCGCCGGGACCGTGTCCAGACCTGCCTATCTGAAGTACAACGACTCGGCGTGGACGGTCTTCGGCCGGACGATCGCGGCGCGCGCGCGACTCTTTTTCGACCGGGCGGGGCAGCGGATCACCCAACGCACGCTGCGCATCGGCGTGTCGGCACGGATCTTTCACCCCGAGCCGGGGGCGATCGGGTTGCGGGGCAAAACGCTGCAATATCTCGAGGAATCGGTGGCGCACTGGGTGATGTCGCGCGATGTGATGGTCTTCATGATTCCGACGGTCGGCCATCAAGGCATGCTTCATCCGAGCAACATCCGCCTGCGCGATTACGCCAAGCATCTCGACGGCCTGTTGCTGCAGGGCGGCGCCGATGTCTCGCCGCAGACGTATGCCGCCACGGAAACATTGGCCGAATGGCCGGGCGATCGCGTGCGCGACATGTACGAGCTCGAACTGCTGCACGAATTCATCGAATCGGGCAAGCCGGTGCTCGGAATTTGCCGCGGGTGCCAACTCATCAATGTCGCGTTTGGCGGCTCGCTCTATCAGGACATCGCGACCGAAGTGCCGACAGCGGGCGTCCATGTCAATGAGCGTTACGATCAGCATCGGCACTCGGTCCGGTTCCCGGATGGCTCGACCCTGGTCAATATGTTCCCGGGGCGCCGCGAGGCGCTGGTCAATTCGATCCACCATCAGGCCGTGAAGACGCTGGGCCGCGACTTGAACGTGGAGGCGGTCTCGGCTGGGGACGGGCTGATCGAGGCGGTGCGCTATCGGCGGGCGCCGTTCGTGATGGGCGTGCAATGGCACCCCGAATTCCATCGCGCGGGCGGCCCGGAGCTGCTCGATTGCACGCCGCTGCTCGACAGCTTTTTGCGCGCGGCGCGCGAGACGCGTCTGTGAGCCGCATGCGGTGCCGCGGCGGCGACAAAGGTGTTGACACGATTCAGCAGGTTATACATAATCTCGCTTCTCCGGTGACAAGCCTTTGAGCGCGATGCGCTGAGCCAGGCGAGTCGATCGTCAGCCGGGGAGGCGCACTGCGGGAGTAGCTCAGTTGGTAGAGCGCAACCTTGCCAAGGTTGAGGTCGCGAGTTCGAGACTCGTCTCCCGCTCCAGTTTCGCGAAGATGTTGCGGCGGCGAGGCAAATTGCCGGGCAGCATTGAACATGCAGGTCAAAGCGGGAGTAGCTCAGTTGGTAGAGCGCAACCTTGCCAAGGTTGAGGTCGCGAGTTCGAGACTCGTCTCCCGCTCCAGGTGGATAGGGGAAGCTGAGCTTCCCTTTTTGTTTAGTCATTCGCGGTTCGTTGTAGCCTGGCAGGCCGCGACGTCCGGTGAGTCCGCTTACGGCGCGATAGCAAAGCGGTTATGCAGCGGCCTGCAAAGCCGTGTAGGCCGGTTCGACTCCGGCTCGCGCCTCCAGACAGAAAAAAAGCCCTGATCCGTCAGGGCTTTTTTTCTGCGACAGATTCCTCTGGGGAACTGACGTGTCCTCCGTCGCCTGACTTGGCTCCCGTTTCATTGCTGGCTGTCCAGCGCCTCTAATATCAAAGGCATCAGCGACCTGTCGGCGGCCACAAACTCGAACTGATCGCGCAGGGACGGTAAATAAAACAAACCGCTGTGATTGTGCGGGACTCCGACTTCATCCAGAAACAACGTGCCTGCGGCTAAATCCCAGCTTTTCAAGTACTCAGCGCAGCCACTTAAAATGCCTTCGGCGACCAGGCATAAATCCAGGCAAGGCGATGCCAAACGCCTAAAGTCATCCACATAGCGCAATAGAGTAGACATCGTATCCAATTGTCGCTCGTGTAAGCGCCGATCGTGAGCAAAGCCAGTAGAGAAAATGGTTTTATTTGTGCGGGTGGCTCGGTGAACTGGTGCGCCATTTTTCATCAAGCCGTTTCCTCGTTTGGCGTGATAAATGTCGCCGTTTGGTAAATTGACCACAAAAGCGTATTGAATGCGATTATTTGAAACGAGGCTGATCGAGGTACTGAAATATGGGAAGCCTATTATCGCGTTCATTGTGCCGTCGAGCGGGTCGACGAGCCAAAAATCTTCTTCCGAAGCGTTGGCGGACGTGACTTCTTCGATCGATTCTTCGCTAATGTAGTCTATGTCCAAGATGTTTTTAAGCTCTACTGCCAGGTGTTTATCTATCCAAAGGTCAAGATCTGTCGTGTATCCGTCGTTCGTTTTTTCGGATGCGATATGCGCTCGAGCGGTATCGCGATAACGCTGTGAAACCGATCGTAGTATCTCCAGAACTGCAGTCGATTGTATGTCTGTCATTTTATTTCCGTCTTTGTCGTCAAATCGATGAGATCGCTGCGGCGATATTCGCGATCCTGCGCCTCGTACCTGCCATTATCGGCTTGGCAAGTACCTCACAAATGGCTTGAACGATCGATGGTCGACGTCCGCGTCGACACTTGCTTGCGTTGATATTGCGCGGGTGAAATCCCGAAGGCTCGACAAAAATCCTTGGTCAGATGGGCCTGATCGAAGTATCCCAACTCGGTGGCCAGCCCGGCAAGTTGCGTGCTGCGGTCCGACGCGAGGCGATACGCCGCATCTTGCAGCCTGTAACGTTGGATCACCCATTTGGGGGATACTCCGACGTATTCACGGAAGAGCCGCTGCATTGCGCGCAGGCTCATGCCGAACGCCTCGGCGAGTGTCTCGACCCGCGCCGCGCCGCCTTCGCGACGGATTTCCGCGACGATCGAGCAAACGAAATCGACGTTTCGATCTGGAGCAGGAAGTGACGGATCGAGCAGGCTTTCAGCCGCGCTGATCATGCTCTCGTGTGAGTCTGGCGTCAGAATGCTGCTTTCGAGCGCAGACTCTGCGCAGCCGATCAACATAGCCGGGGAGACCTTTCTCCCCGTAAGAGACGCGACAGGGTGGCGGAGGAAAGGGCGCAGCCCACCTACACGAAACCTCATCCCATAGGCTCGTCCTCGCCCGCCCAACATGCGCTCCTCCAGACCGGGCACAACTCCAAACAAAGCAGTCTCTCCCCGTAGCACCAACAAATGCGCGTTCGGAGATGGAATGATGCGCTGGGGCGTAGCCGCTGAGCCAAGCAAATCCCATTCGGCGATCCAATGATGGTCGACGAAGGGTCGAAAGCGGATCGACGGCGTATACCGCCAAATCCGTATGCGTGCTGACGCGCCGGCAGGATCGAGTATCCCCCTGGGAAGAGGCGGGTGCTCGCAGGGCTGTGTTCTGTCGCGTTTTTCCAAGTCGTCATCCATAGCGTGGCATAGCATGCCGCCCAAGCACTCTCCCCTTAGCCCCTTCACCCCTTCACACCAATGAGCGTCTGCCAATGCGCAAATTATGGCCATGGATCGTCGGTGCATCAGCGATATGGATCGCCTTTGTTTTTGCGAACAACTCTACCTTTTTTGCGAAAGGCATGTCCGGGAGGCCAACACTGCTCGCACATCGTGGAATGTCGCAGGACTTCGATAGAGCCGATCTCGAAAACGATACGTGCACGGCGACCCGCATGCGTCCGCCGACGCATTCCTATCTCGAGAATACGATCGCGTCGATGCGGGCCAGCTTTGCGGCCGGGGCGGATATTGTCGAACTCGACGTGCATCCGACGACGGACGGGCAGTTCGCTGTCTTTCACGACTGGACCCTCGATTGCCGCACGAATGGCCACGGCGTAACTCGGGAGCAATCGATGGCCTATCTGCGAACGCTCGATGTCGGCTATGGATATACGGCCGATGGCGGGCGTACGTTTCCTTTTCGCGGCAAAGCGGTGGGTCTGATGCCCTCGCTGAACGAAGTGCTGACAACGTTCCCGAAGGGACGATTCCTGATCAACATCAAGAGCAACGACCCGAACGAAGGACGTCTGCTCGCGGCAGTTCTTCGTGAGCAATTCATCGAAGCGTCTGAGCGCCTGATGGTCTATGGCGGAGACGCTCCCATTGCCACCTTTCGAGCGGAGATGCCTCGAGTGAAAGCGATGTCTCGCAGCACACTCAAGAGCTGTCTCATGTCCTACGTTGCATATGGCTGGACGGGGTTAGCTCCTCCGGCGTGTCGCAACAGCATCGTCTTTGTGCCAATCAATGTCGCTCCGTGGCTTTGGGGCTGGCCAAATCGCTTTCTCGACCGTATGACGGGTGCTGGAAGCGCTGTTTTCGTCATCGGGCCTTACTTCGGTGGTGAATTTTCGACCGGTCTCGATACGGTTGCCGATGTTCGCCGGCTGCCGAGCGGCTACACCGGTGGCATCTTGACGAACGAACTCCAGAAGGTTGCTCCTGAACTGGCGCACGTCAGAAAGTGATGCCGGGCGGCCCGCGTGATGCAACGCAGCAACTTGTATTGCGCAGAAGAAAAGGCGCAAAATCACGGCAACTTTCCGTCGTGTGACGGCGATTCGCGGCTGCAAGCGCATCGAAACAATTGCGAGACCAGGTATCGACTCCTGAGCGCCCCCAAAAACGATAAAACACCGGCATGGAAAGCTTCCTGACGCAAAACGCCACGCGCAAACAGACGGCATTCTTGGGCGTCACTGCGTTGATCGTCCTGCTGGTCTTCTCAACATCGGCCACCCATGCGCGCGTGGCGCTTCCCATCATCGCGCCTTTCATGCCGATGTGCGCGTTGACCGTGTTCACCACCTCGGGTATTGCCACGTATTTACTTGCCGCCCGCTTCACCGCAACGCGGCAGCCCGTCATGGGCGCGCTCGGCGGTGCCTATGCTTTCACAGCGCTAACGGTGGCATTGCAACTGCTGACGTTCCCCGGTGTATTCGCGCCGACCGGGCTGCTCGGCGCAGGTCCGCGCAGTTCGTTATGGATATGGGTTTTCTGGCACGGTGGATTTCCGTTCTTCGTGATCCTGGCTGTGATGGCGCGCCATCGATTCAGGCGAGTGTCGATCCCAGCCAGCGCTATTGGCGTGTGGGCGTGGTTACTGATCGCGGGACCGATTGCTGTCGGCGCGGCGCTTGGCGCGTTCGCAATTTACTTCGACTTGCCTTCACCGCTTCATGCGGCAGACAACGGCAACCTGTTCGCAATCGGTACGACCGCCCGTGTAACGTGGTTGCTCAATATCGTTGCGATCGTCGTCGTTCTGCTCGCCGGCCGTCTGCGCACGGTGCTCGATCAATGGTTGTGGATCGCCGTGCTGGCCTGCTTCGTCGACACCAGTCTGAATCTATTGACTGCAACCCGGTTCAGCGTGGGCTGGTATGTCGCGCGGGTATTCAGTATGTTCGCGCCAGGAGTGCTGGTCTGCCTGCTCGTATGGGAAGTCAGTCTGCTTTATCGGCGACTCTTCGATGCGCATGCCGCTTTGCTGCAAACATCGGCGCGCGATGGACTGACGGGAATCTATAACCGCAGCTATTTCGATGAGCAATATCGGAGGGCGTTCGACTACGCCGAACGCATGCGCGCACCCCTATCGATCATCATGATCGACATCGACCAATTCAAGCTCTACAACGATGCGTTCGGTCATCTGAAGGGCGATGCGTGCCTGGCCGCGGTGGCCAAAGCGCTCGTGGGCGTCGTCAGGCGACCGACCGATTTCGTCGCGCGCTATGGCGGCGAAGAATTCGCGATCGTTCTCCCCGACACCGACTTGCGTGGGGCTTCCGACATCGCGGAGCGGGCACGCGAGGCCGTCATGTCGCTGAGCCTCCATGCGCCGACATCGCGGGGCTACATTACGATCAGCGCCGGCTGCGCGGTCGCAGGGCAGGGGGGCGCGTCGTCTCCCGAGGCACTCGTCGAGGCGGCCGACGCGGCCATGTATCGGGCAAAAAACGCCGGGCGCAACCGGATCGACCTCGCCACGACGGGTTGATTCACCCAGTGCGGATTCTTTTTTGCACGGGTCACCGTACTTTGTGCAGACGAAAGTACTGCTTCTTTTCGTAGTTTTCTTTTTTGACGAAATTTTTTCGTCCTGCGGGGACCGCCGGCATTCGCGCCTGCCCGTGCACCGATGGGATTGGATCGAGGGAATGTAAAAAATTCCGAATCTGCCCCCGGCATTATTCGTGAATATTTTCTCCGTAACATGGGTCGTCGAACAGGCGCCTGTCCATCAGGCGAGCGCCACGCCCGACTACTCGAACGGATTGCAGATATGTGCGGAATCGCCGGTTTCTGGACCCGAACGGCGTCCGAGCACGACACGGCTCGAGCGACACTCTCCCGGATGACCGATAGCGTCGCGCATCGCGGCCCCGACGACGCAGGCGCCTGGTTCGACCCGGCCGCAGGCGTCGCGCTCGGTCATCGCCGATTGGCTATCGTCGATCTGTCCGAGCACGGCCGACAGCCGATGGTGTCGGAATGCGGCCGTTTCGTCATGACGTTCAACGGCGAAATCTATAACTGTCGCGAGCTGCGCGATGCGCTCGAAGCCGAAGGGCGCGCGCCCGCATGGCGCGGCCACTCCGATACGGAGATCTTGCTGGCGGCATTCGTTGCGTGGGGAGTCGACCGCACGCTCGAGCGCGCGGTCGGCATGTTCGCGCTTGCGCTGTGGAACCGTCAATCGCGCGTGATGACGCTGGCCCGCGACCGGGTTGGCGAGAAGCCGCTTTACTATGCGCGTGTCGGTGACGGCATCGTGTTCGCCTCCGAGCTCAAGGCGCTACGGACTTATCCCGGCTTCGACGCCCGCGCGATCGATCGCGATGCGCTTTGCCTCTATTTGCGTTACGCATGCGTGCCGGCGCCGCACACGATTTACGAGAATGTGCGCAAGTTGCCGGCCGGCAGCTATGTCCAGCTCGAACTGCCGGAGGTCTGGCCGGCGCCGCGGCGCTACTGGACGCTCGAACAGGTGATCGGCCGAGGCCGGGCCTATCCGTTCGAAGGCAGTCCCGAAGCCGCCGTCGACGAGCTCGACCGATTGTTGCGCGACGCGGTGCATGGCCAGATGATGGCGGACGCGCCGCTCGGAGCGTTCCTGTCGGGCGGGGTCGATTCGTCGGCTATCGTTGCGCTGATGCAGGCGCAGTCCGCCAAGCCGGTGCGCACGTTTACGGTTGGCTTCGACGATGCGACCTACGACGAAGCCGTTCATGCGAAAGCGGTTGCACGTCATCTCGGCACGGAGCACACGGAGATCGTCGTGACGGCTGCCCGAGCGCTGGAACTCGTGCCCAAGTTGCCGACGATATACGACGAACCGTTTGCGGATGCCTCGCAGATTCCTACTTACGTGGTGGCGCAGACCACGCGCGAGCATGTGAAGGTTGCGCTCTCGGGCGACGGGGGCGACGAACTATTCGGCGGTTACACGCGTTATTTCCTGACGCCGCGCCTCTGGAGCCGCCTGCGGCGCGTGCCGTCCGGCATGCGCAAACGGATCGCATCGGCGCTTTATTCGCTTCGGCCCGATCATGCGGATCAGTTCGCGGCGCTGTTTCAGGGTGCCTGGTCCCCGGGTGCGCGAGACGGGACGCGCATCGGTGAGCGTCTGCACAAGCTCGCGAACGTGATGGGTGCACAGAGCAGGACCGATCTTTATCGGCTTCTGTTGTCGTCGGTTCATCATCCCGAACGCCTTGCGCTCTCGGGGCGCGAGCTGCCGACGCGTGTCGATACGCCCGAGGCATGGTCCGTCGATCTGGAATTTGCCGAGCAGGTGATGGCGGTCGATGCGCTCACTTATCTGCCCGATGACATTCTGGCGAAGGTGGATCGTGCGGCAATGGCGGTGAGCCTCGAGACGCGCATGCCGTTTCTCGACCATCGCGTCGTCGGGTTCGTCTGGAGCCTTCCGCTTTCGATGCGCATACCCGAAGACAAGCCGAAATGGCTGCTACGTCAGTTGCTGTACCGCTATGTGCCGCGCGAGATCATCGATCGGCCGAAGCAGGGTTTTTGCGCGCCTGTAGGCGAATGGTTGCGCGGTTCGTTGCGCGACTGGGCGCAGGCGCTGCTCGATCCCGCGCGATTGCGTGATGAAGGGTTTCTCGATGCCACGCGGGTGGACCGGATGTGGCAGCAGCATTTGAGCGGGCGGATGAATTGGCAGCATCCGCTTTGGACGGTGCTGATGTTCCAGGCGTGGCTCGATGCGCAGAAGAATGGGTGAAAACGCATGGATTGTATCGATTAAGGTTTTCCCCTGGCCGGCGTAATTCCGATTCGCTAGTCGACTAACCCGAAGCCCCGACGGTGACGTAGGGGCTTTTTGATTTTTTGGGCGTCCCTTTTATTCGCCGATATGCCTGTTGCATGCCGTTGCTTCGCTTGGTCCGAATGTGAGATCGGTCGAAGTGGCAGGCAGGTAACGCGGACTACCGTCCTCTCCTTGCGTGGCATCCGCTGCGCATCCACAGTGAGAGGAGAGGGCCGTGGGAAAGTCAGTCTTGTGTCGTTGGTTGATAGTGGGATGGTTTGGAACGAAGGGAACGGCGCCAGACGAGTGTGACCTCAACAACCCATAAGGCACACGAGGCTGATTATGGCGGAAACTTCTTCATTTCCCGCATGGCTCGAACGCGCTTACGATGCTTGCCGTCGAGCTATTTCCCGGGGACTCCAAGCAGAGACCATTGCTATCGAGGATGCGTACCTGCGGGTCACCGCTGAAGCTATCCAGGCGCCGGAGGACATACCTCGCTGGCCGATCGCGGCCTGCCGCGGATACGCGATGCGGGCCTGTGACGGCAGTGCGGCCACATTGCGGCGCCCTGTGGTATTTGAACTCGATCGGGCGAATTGGAGCCTCGAACGGCGCTCCGATAAACCGCTAATCCGCTCGCTCCTACCCAACGAGGTAATCGAAGTCCACGCCCATAGCCCACTACCGGAAAACGCGGATACCGTCGTTTCACTCCAAGAAAATAAGCCTCCGACGGGCAGAGGCTTTGGCCAGGTTTGGCTGAGAGAACCCCCACCCGTGGGCGCGAATATCATCGCGCGCGGCAGCGAATTTTCAGCGGGCGCGACCTTGCTCGGGAAAGGACAGCGAATCACCGCCGAGCGCCAAGCCCTTCTGATAGCGGCCGGGGTTCGCTCGCTCAAAGTTGCGAAACGGCCGCGCATCGGCGTTGTGGTGTCGAGCTACGAGCGCTGTGCTCCCGAAGCGATCCGCCAGTGTTGGCAGATCCCCGACTCATGCGCCGCGTACATGTGTTGTTTGCTTAGACAATGGGGCCATGATGTAGCGACGGTCGAGTTTATCGCGCCTCGTCCAAGGACGATTCCCGAAGGAAGTTCTACCGTGGACGCCGAACTAGCGTTTCAGCAGCGCATCAGAGAACTTGCGACGCGGTGTGACCTCATTATTGGCAGTGGCATGCTCGCGGGCGAGCCACATGTACGCCTTGGGCTGAACGCTATGCAGGGGTTTGGGGGGTGGAGCGGAAGCAAGCTCGACCTCAAGCAGACCCGAGGGGAAATCGTCGATTTCGGGTTGAGCGAAGCTCGTTCCCCCGCGTGGACTGAGAAAATCGACTTCCACAACGAGTTCGGCCGGCTCAAGGAGCAGTGGCATATCTATCACGCCGACCGAGCAACCCTCGTCAACCTACCCGGCCACCCAGGGACGGTTGCGATTCTGATGCACACAGTAGTGCGGCGCATCCTGGATTTATACGAGTTCGTCGAAACCCCTCATAAGTTTCCCTACGGGTTCGTCGAATCCGCTGGCCCGCATTGGGAAATCGGTGAACTGGCTCGTGATGTCGAACGCGATCCGAAACTGAACGCGATGCTATGGGCGCGCATTGTTTGGGGCCCACGTGGCGAGCCGCTGATCGATCCGCTTTCCGATCAACGGCCTCACCTCATTACACCGTTTATCGAAGCAGAACTCATCGCGGCGATCCCTGCAGGTGCGACGCGCCTTCTCGCTGGCAGTCGCATTCATTTTCTCCGGCTCGATGCCACGCGGCAGCCGGGCCAAGCCAATCGTGCGTTGCCCTCTCTAATCGAAGAGCCGCTACCCAAGCAGGAGGAAAAGCAAGTGGAACTACAAATCGTAAGTCCGTCTTTGACGGTTTCCGAGTCCTGGTCTCGCCTCGATCCATGGCTTGCGGACCACCCCGAAGAGATTCCGAGCGGGTTGAACGCCGGAGCAGGCGACGAGGACATACGGTCGCTTGAAGCAGCACTCGGCATCGAGCTGCCGGAGGACTTCATCGAGAGCCTCAAAATCCACAATGGACAACCGGGGATTGCCGGCGATTTCTTCGACGGCGATAGTCTGCTATCCGGCCGGGACATCCTGAACGCATGGAAGGTTTGGCACAAGCTCGTCGCGAGCGGTGACTTTAAGGATTGCAGTGCCGAGCCGGACGATGGCATCAAAGACGATTGGTACAACCTCAAATGGATTCCGTTTACGTCGAATGGTGCGGGAGACCATCTGTGTCTCGATTTCGATCCGGCGGAGGGTGGCACTGTGGGACAAGTCATCCGGGTCTGGCACGACGATGACCAGCGAACGCTAGTCGCTCGGAGCTTCCGCGAGTGGCTTCACCGTTTCGTAGTCGAGTATACGGACGACGAGCCCGAAGACTGACCTTGAAGGGCGGCGGTGGGCCGCGCCTGTATTGCGCTGCCGAATCCGCCCGCCTGCCGGGGTGGCTTTCGGTTGCGGCTCACCGCATAATCGCGAAATACCGAAGACGATTTGCAGCGATTGCCACCCCATGACCGCTCGATTCCCTACGACGCTGGAAGCCCTCGAATGGCGTTGGAAGTTTTTCTCTGACCTCACGCCGGCGGAAGTCTATGACTTGCTCGCCGCGCGCAACGAAGTTTTCGTCGTCGAGCAAAACTGTGCCTATGGCGATGTCGACGGCCTCGACAAAGACGCCTGGCATTTGCTCGCCTATGCGGCCAACGGCGAGCTGGCCGGCTACCTTCGCGTATTGCTGCCCGACGAAAACGAACCCGATGTCCGCATCGGCCGTGTGCTGACCACGGCGGGATTTCGCGGCATCGGACTCGGCAGTGCCATGCTCGAACGCGCACGAACGCATATCACCGGGCAGTGGCCCGGTATCGCCATCAGCCTTCATGCACAGGCGCATCTGCAAGCGTTTTACGGTGCCTTCGGTTTTAAACCGTCATCGGATATTCACGATGAAGACGGCATCCCTCACATCTGGATGCGTTCTGCCTAGCCTCCGGGCTCAAAGCGGGGCACGCTCTGCGGTGGCGACTTCACGTGTCCACCTGCGCGCTCTTCGATGAGCCGCGCACGGGCCGACAAACGCATCCAATGGCGCAGCGCAATCAGCGCGCCGAACACGCTCATCATCGAACCCGGGATCCAAAGCAGCAAGCCGCCGATCTGTTGATCGCGGATTGGGCTCAGCCATGTGAATGCGCGGCCGCAAATCGAGTAAATCGGATACAGCTCATGCGGCGTGAAGAAGATCAGTGCGCCGAGCACGATTTGCGGCGGGATTGCCGCGATGACGATGATGAGGCGCCGTCCCGCGGCAAGGCGTGCGGGCGGCGCGGGCCGTGGATCGAGCACGAGCCACCAGAAGAGCAACCCGTCGATGACCATGCTCCAATTCATGATTCGGTAAAGCCGCCAGTCGAGCATGGCTTTGAAATGAATCGGCGAAAAGAGCCAGAAATAGATCAGGCCCACGAAAAGCACGACTGCGACAACCGGATGAAATACGGTATCGAGCACCGCGCGCATCGGCTTCGTGCCCATCGCTGGATTGACGAAGCGCTGACGCCAGCGAAACGGAATGCCCGCACGTAGTGCCGCGCCCGGATACGACCATGCAATGAAGAACGGCCCGAGGTGATGCAGCACGAGATGCTGTAACCGGTGCATGAAAAACTCATGCTCAAAGTAATAGTCGAGTCGCGTATGCAGCGCGACATAGAGCGCAACGAGCCCGAACCAGAACGCGATGCGCCGCGCAACCGAAACGTGCGCGCGCCGTGCGCCACGCAAAAACAGTACCGCCGCACAGAGGATGGCGACCACGACCGTCGGCGACGGCTCCCAGGGTTCGAGCCAGTACAACAGATTCATCGTGTGCAGAGTTGAATGTCCGGCGTCCCGCTTACTGAGCCTGTCCAGGCGACTTCACGGCGAAAGGTGTGTCGAGCGTCGTGCCGTCGGAGAACTTCATGCGCAAATGCACCGTATCGCCGGGCGCGATCTTGCGCTTGGCCTCCTCGAGCATGAAGTGATAGCCGCCCGGTGCGATCTTCAATACACCGTGTGCGGGAACGGTTGCTTTCTCGACCATTTCCATTTGCGACGTCGATCCGTTCGACACCGTCTGATGAAGCATGACGCTGCCGTAATCGGGGCTCGTCACGTGGTCCAGATCGAGGTCGACGGGTTTATCGCCGCTATTCGTCAGCGTCACATAGCCGGCCGCCGGCAGCTTGTTCGGCAACCACCGCACCCAGGCGTTGGAGGCATGCACGGTTTCGGCTGCCTCCGCCCCCGTTGCAAGGGTGAAAGCGAGCGATATCCCCAAAGCGGCAGCGCGAATGGAACGCAGCGTTGTCGTTCGTCGGTTCATGGCCATTGAGCTCCTGAGCAGGTCGGAAATATCAAGCATCGCCTTCCACGATGCGGCGCAGGTCGTGCGCGATCGCGTCCGGCGAGTCGTGGTCGGTGGCGAGCAGCCGGGCATGGCCTTGCGCATCGAAAATATAGACGGCCGAGCTGTGCGTGACCTCGTAATTGCCCTTCGGGTCGCGTTTCTCCATCTGGTAAGCGACACGATAGCGCCTTGCAAGCGATTCGATCTGCCGGTCGCTTCCTGTCAGACCGCGCGCGTGTTGCGCATCGAACGCGTCGACGTATTCGCGCAGCAACTGCGGCGTATCGCGGGCCGGATCGACGGAGATGAAAAGAATGCGGACCTGTCCAGCGTCCTTGGACGGAAGTTTGGCCAGGACCTGCATCAGACGCGCCATCGTCTCGGGGCAGACATCGGGGCAGTGCGTGTAACCGAAATAAACGAGCGTCGTCTGTCCCTTGAAGGCCGATGCGTCGATGGGCTTGCCGTCGTCGCCGGTCAGTGAGAATTGCAGATCGGGCAAGTGCCCGCTGACATTCGTCAACTGCCACGGCGCCCCGCGCTCGGAGCACGCCGCCATGAGCAGGGCAAGCATCGCGGTCGCCGCGAGCCGCACTGCGCGACGCAGCGACCGATTTCGCGATCGCACGGGAGAAAGCGATGAGGGCTGTGCCTCTAAAGGCGAACCGGCGGCAGGGGAATGGGGCGGCATCCGAGGCTCGAGAAATGCAGGCGGGCGAAGGCCGAGCACCGTCGCAAGCGCGTTCGACGCAAGGCGTGAAGCGCCTGCGACTATAGCGCAAAAGCCGTGCCGCTGCAGGCGGCGAAGCCGCGACGGGGCGCGTCGAGACAATTTGTCGCAGAAAAATGCCGAGCCATCTGTTTCACCGAGCGGTCATCGAACGGACGCATTGCCGGGCAGTCTTGCGACCCATTTTCTCGAAATCGCCGGCAAGGCGCGGTAAGATGCCTCTACTTTTCGGGTTCGGGCATCCCCCGGGCCGCTTTACGAACTCTGCTGATGCAATCGTTACCGGCTTTCCTGTCTCCTACCGAGACCGCGTTTTTCTTCGATTTCGACGGCACGCTCGTCGATCTCGCTTCCACGCCTGACGGCGTGATCGTTCCGCCCACGCTGCTCGATACGCTCGCCGAACTCCGGTACCTCTCGCGAGGCGCCGTGGCTGTTGTCTCGGGGCGGGGAATCGACAGTATCGACGGCTTTCTCGGCATGTTCGATTTGCCGGTGGCCGGGCTGCATGGCGCCGAACGGCGCGATGCGGCGGGCGACGTCATGCGCCTCGGCTTCGACGATGCACGCCTCGTGCGCATGGAGCGCGCGCTCGCGGAACTCGTGACCCAACATCCCGGCATGCTGCTCGAAATCAAGGGCGCCTCGCTCGCGCTGCACTACCGCAACGCGCCGCTTGCCGAGCCTGTCGCGCGCGAGGCAGCGGAGCGTCTCGTGGGCGAGTACGCCGATGCCTATGTCCTGCAGCCGGGCAAGATGGTCTACGAGATCAAGCCGAAGAACGTCGACAAAGGCCGTGCGCTCGCCGCGTTTCTCGACGAGCCGCCTTTCGCAGGGCGCATACCCCTGTTCGCCGGCGACGATCTCACCGACGAAAAAGGCTTCGCCGTGGTGAACGCGCGCGGCGGCCTGTCGATCAAGGTGGGCGAGGGCGACACGTTGGCGCGCGCGCGAATCGAGTCGGTCGACGCATTTCGGGCGTGGCTCGCTTCGCTGGTAGCAGCTTCACGCGGCAATTCATGAGTCGCCTGATCATCGTTTCGAACCGCGTCGCGCCGATTTCCGAGGGCGGCCCGGCCGCCGGCGGTCTCGCCGTCGGCGTCTACGACGCGCTCAAGGAGACCGGCGGCATGTGGTTCGGCTGGAGCGGCGAAGTGCTGTCGTCGGGGCAGCCGCAAATCCAGCTCGTCGAACACGGGCCCGTCACGTTTGCCACCGTCGGGCTTGCAAGGCGCGATTACGATCAGTACTACCGCGGGTTTTCGAATGCGACGCTATGGCCCGCGTTCCACTATCGCGCGGACCTCGTGCATTACGATCGTCACGAGTTCGAAGGCTATCGGCGCGTGAATGCCTGGCTTGCGGGGCACCTCGTACCGCTGTTGCGCGACGACGATGTCATCTGGGTGCACGACTATCACCTGATTCCGTTCGCCGAAGCGTTGCGCGAGGCGGGCGTGAAGAACCGCATCGGCTTTTTCCTGCATATCCCGTTTCCCGCGGCGCAGGTCCTTCTGTCGGTGCCGCCTCATCGGGATCTCGTCAAAGCCCTGTGCGCATTCGATCTGCTCGGCTTTCAGACCCGGCCCGATCTGCGTGCGTTTTGCGACTACATCGTGCACGAAGCCGCAGGGCAGGTGGACGACACGGACGGCACACAGCCGGCATCGATCCGCGCCTTCGGCCGGTCGCTGCGCGCGGCTGCCTATCCAATCGGCGTCTATCCCGATGAAATCGCGCAATTGGCGAAGGCTGGATCGCGCGGCAAACCGGTGCGCACGATGAAAGCCACGCTGCACGATCGACAACTGATCATGAGCGTCGACCGGCTCGATTATTCGAAAGGTCTCGTCGAACGGTTTCGCGCATTCGAGCGCCTGCTCGATCGCTCGCCGGCCTTTCGCAACCGGGTGTCGTTCGTGCAGATCGCCCCGCCGACGCGGGCCGATATGCACGCCTATCAGGACATTCGCCTGCGGCTCGAAGCGGAGTCGGGCCGAATCAACGGGCGTTTCGCGGAGTTCGATTGGACGCCGATCCGCTACATCCATCGGCAATATGAACGCCAGGTGCTCGCGGCGCTCTTTCGCCAGTCGCATGTCGGCTATGTGACGCCGCTGCGCGATGGGATGAATCTGGTGGCGAAGGAATACGTTTCGGCGCAAGACCCCGACGATCCGGGTGTGCTGGTTCTGTCGCAGTTCGCCGGCGCCGCGCAAGAGCTCACCGCCGCGCTGATCGTCAATCCGATCGATGTGGATGGGATGGCGGACGCGCTCGGCGAGGCGCTCGCCATGCCGCTCGCGGAGCGCCGTGCGCGCTATCGCGACATGATCGCCCAGTTGCGCGACAACAATGTCTCCATCTGGCGCGACAATTTTCTGCGCGATCTCAACCGGGGTGCGGCCGACAAGCCACGGGCCGTGCGAGCGCGAGCGGCGCGCAAGGCGGTGGTGGCCTGAACTGAGCCGGTAGCCGGCTTGCGTTCCTGTTCAGGCTCAGCAGGCCGGCGCATCGATGCGCTATGCAACGTGCTCGCCGACTTTGCGTCCGCCCGGATGCAGCACCACGCCTTTGCCGTGCTGCTTCGCCAGCAGGTCGCGATAGATGCCGGGGCGGTTGCGCAGTTCTTCGGGCGAGCCGTCGTCGATAACCTTGCCGGCACTCATCACGATGATCCGGTCGAAGTTCTGCAGCGTCGAAAGCCGGTGCGCGATCGCAATCACCGTGCGCCCGACCATGAGCCGGTCCAGGGCTTGTTGAATCGCTTCTTCGGAGGCACTGTCGAGTGCCGAAGTGGCTTCGTCGAGCAGCAGGATCGGTGCGTTTTTGAGGATGGCGCGTGCGATCGCAATCCGTTGCCGCTGACCGCCGGACAGCTTGACGCCGCGATCGCCGACGATCGTGTCGAAGCCGTCGGGCATCGACTCGATGAAGTCGGTGCAGCGCGCTTCGCGCGCGGCCGCGCGGACTTCATCGGGCGTGGCGTCGGGGCGACCGTAGGCGATGTTTTCGTAGACGGTTCTGTGAAACAGCGCAATGTCTTGCGGCACGAGTGCAATCGCATGACGCAGGCTTTCCTGCGTGACGGAACCGATGTCCTGCCCGTCGATCTCGATCGACCCGCCCTGTGTCTCGTAAAAGCGCTGCAATAGCGCGAGCACCGTCGATTTGCCGGCGCCCGACTTGCCGACCAACCCCACGCGCTGGCCTGCCGCGATATGCAGATCGAAGTGGTCGAGAATCGGACGCCGCCGCGGGTAGGCAAACGTCACCCCTTCGAAGTCGACACTGCCGCCGGTCGTGCGCAATGGCACCGCATCCTCTCGATCGGGCATGCCATGCGGCTCCAAAAGCGTTTTGACGGCTTCGGCCAGCCGCGCAATGTGCTGCGTCACGTCGACGAGCGCGACGGCCAGATCGCGCGTGCCGTGCAGAATCGTGAAACCGAGCGAACTCACGAGCACGATGTCGCCCGAGGTGGCGCGGCCCTGATTCCAGAGCCAAAGCGCCCAGCCGAGCAGGCCGGCCGAGAGCAGCGCGGTGACGCCCGCATGCAGCAGCCGCAGCCGTTCGAGGTAGAGCAACGATTCCTGACGGGCGGCCATTTCGGCTTGTACGGTGGCGCCGAAGCGTTTTTGCTCGCGCAGCGTCATACCGAAGGCGCGCACGAGGCCCATGTTGCCGATGACATCGACGAGTTCGCCGTCGACTGCCGCGGCCTTGGCCGCGAACTGATGATGCCTCGATGAGCCGCGTCCCGCGAGCTTGAACAGCACGACGGACAGAATGGCCGAACAGAGCATCAGGCTGAGCGCCATGATCGGGTTGACGGTGACGATCATCACGATCGCACCGAGCACGGCGATGCAAGGAGGCAATACGTTCCACGCCATCGTGTTTTCGGACGTATAGACCGCGTTCGACGTCGCCGTGATGCGGCTCGCGAGCGTGCCGGGCTGCCGTTCGGCGTAGTAAGTGGGCGAATGGCCGCTCAGGTACTGGAACAGATCGCGCCGCAAGTCGCCGGTCACGTTCACGAACACGTGCGCCGCCACCCAGCCGCCGATGCGCCAGAGCAGATTGTCGGCGGCAATCAGCCCTACGAGAATCGCGAATGCGCCCCACAGCGCCCCCGGATGATTCCGGCCGGCCGCCAGCACGTCGATCAGATGTTTGATCGCATATTGCGAGGCGAGCGCGCAGCTGACGGCCGCGAACACACTCGTCAGCACGATCGCGTGCGCGAACGGGTGACGGCGGATGTAACTCATCAGGAAGGCGAGGGGCCGATCCGCGTAGCTCGAAAGCTTCGCATCGCGGGCGTTACGCTCGGCGACGGTCAAATGTTCCAATTGTTCGTGCGGTGTACGCAAAACGGATGAAGTCATGAAAAGGATAGTCTGCGGATGGCGCACCGCGAGCCAATATCGAGATGGTTTGGCAAGCCGCCATTGTAAACATCCGCGTAATCATGGGTGGTTCGGACGGGCGCCTCGATGCAAGCGTTGGATGAGCACAACGCACAACGAGGCGTTGCACGGCTCATGCCGGGCTTGTCGGGACCGCCACGTGCGGCGACGTCCGCTACGGAGACACGACTCAAACGGCGCCGGAATCGGTCAAGATTACCGGATCGCCGAGGGACTGCCCGCTTCGCATGCAGCAGCGCGGGCCAATGCGGCGCGTGGACGACCGCGCATGGCCGGCAAGGGCGCATCAACGCCCCGAAACGGGATTCGGCAGGACACAGACGCCCAGTGTAGGCGACGCTTGGCACAGCGGGATTGACAGAGTGTTTCTTGATTGTAACAATGTAAAATTTCTGAAAGCCTTTACGGTGCTGCAGTGCAGCGGCAGGATAATCGCGCTACGGGTTAGCCCCTAGAAATTCCTGCCGACCCGGTCAACGGTTATGCAGGCGGTGCGTTAACTCGTCCAGAGCTTCGCGCTCGCGGCGTGCCGGCCCATCGGCCAGCTCGCCCGGAAACGGGCTCCGTGATTGCTTCCAGAAGGAAGATCACAATCAGGCGAACCACCGCAAGTCTGAACGAGAAATGAGCGCAGCGGGTCAGCGGCAATAGCCGGGCCGTTCGCGTCGCCAAGCGGGCGATTCGCTTCCAAGAAACAGCAGTCTTTTTTGCCTGAATTTTTATTAGGAGTTCATCACTATGCGGATCGCTCAAATCGCTCCTTTGCATGAGGCGGTTCCCCCGAAACTGTATGGCGGGACGGAACGCGTGGTGTCTTATTTGACTGAAGCGCTGGTCGAGCTCGGGCACGATGTGACGCTGTTCGCGAGCGGCGATTCCCAGACATCGGCGAAGCTCGAGGCGTTCTGGCCGCAGGCACTGCGGCTCGACCCGTCGATCCGCGACACGATGGCTCCGCATATGCTGCTGCTCGAGGAAGTGCACCGCCGGGCGCAGGATTTCGACGTGCTGCATTTCCATATCGACTATTACCCGTTCTCGCTGTTCTCGCGCCAGCCCACGCCGCACCTGACGACGTTGCATGGCCGCCTCGATCTGCCGGAACTGCAGCCGATCTTCAATACGTTCAACGACGTGCCGGTGGTGTCGATCTCCGATAACCAGCGTACGCCGCTGCCGCAGGCGCACTGGCTGTCCACGGTCTATCACGGGCTGCCCGAGAACCTGCTGACGCCCCGCACCGACGTCAAGCCGAGCTATCTGGCGTTCCTCGGGCGGATCTCGCCCGAAAAGCGTGTCGATACGGCAATCCGCATCGCCGAAAAGGCGGGCATGCCGATCAAGATCGCGGCGAAGCTCGACAAGGCGGACCGCGCTTACTACGAAGAGCAGATCAAGCCGTTGATGTCGTTGCCGCACGTCGAATACATCGGCGAAATCAGCGAGGCGGAAAAGGCCGAGTTCCTCGGCGGCGCGCATGCGCTCCTGTTCCCGATCGACTGGCCGGAGCCGTTTGGGCTCGTCATGATCGAATCGATGGCTTGCGGCACGCCTGTGATCGCGTTCAAGCGCGGCTCGGTACCCGAAGTCATCGAAAACGGCGTGTCGGGGTTCGTGGTCGAGGACGAGCTGTCGGCTGTTGCTGCCGTCAACCGCCTGCATACGCTGCCCCGCGAAACGGTACGCAAGGCTTTCGAGCAGCGCTTTACGTCGAAGGTGATGGCGCAGAACTACATCGCGTCGTACGAGACTCTCTTGCACCGCAAGCGCCGCGCCGTTCTGCGCGAAGTCGCGGCCGGTTGAGTGCCGGCCGTGCCGGGTCGCTGGCGCGATCGGCGCCGGGGCCCGAGTGCCGGTGTGCCACGCCCCGTCTGCCCCCGCGGCAGGTGGGGCGTTTGTTTTATGCGCGAAAGATCGCGCGGCCGGTGCTGCGCTGCCACAGCATTTCGGGCATGTGCCGCGCGGCTTCCTATAATGGCGCTGCCACAGCGCGTGGCAGCCATGAGACAGACCCTGTGCCGTCCGTTCAGAGGAGGATGAGTTGACGAGACCGAACCGTTCGCGGGAGAACCCGGCGCCAGGCGCCGGGACGGTCTTTGCGCTGCGCGCGATCGGGCTCGTCCTTCTTGCGCGATGGTTGTTTTCGATGGCCCAGATGGGTTATGGCGCCGCTTTTTCGGCGATGAGCTCTTCGCCTTGGGCATCTGTCAACGTTGTCTTTTTGTTTTTGCTGATCGTCCTGCCAGGGGCGCGGGCTCGTGCCGAACGGCCGTTTCATCCGTTGCCGCAACGGTTGCGTCAGGCTCTTCGGCTCTTTTCCCTGCTCGGGCTCGCCTTTGCGATCTGGTCCATCGGCCTTTTTGCGTGGCAGGCGGGCTGGCATGACACGGTGTATGCGGTCACCGAGACCAACGGGTGGCTCGTCGTCGGGCCCGCACTGTATGCAGCCGTACTCTGGATTTGCCGGCCGCGCCCGCTTTGGCGCACGAATGTCGCCGCACGGCGCTTTGCGATCGGGCGCTATGCGATCGCGCTCGATGCTGCTGCGCAGACCGCTGTCGTCTGGATCGAAAGCCGCAAGCTCGGTCAGTACGATATGCGGGAGCTTTCCGTGAAGTGGTCCCCAAGCGAAGCCATCGAAACCGCTCATCCGCTCGTGAGCGAACCCGCGACCGCGCGTCGGGGGCCCGCTCCGGCGGCGCGCCTGCCGCAGGGGGGCGGGCAGGCACGCCGCTCGCACGTCGAATTGATATGGGATTCCCCCGCCGCGGCCGGGCACAACCGGCAGATCGTACTGCGTGCCGCGCTGGTCAAGCCAGGCGATCGCGCCGCCGCGCGTGCGCTCGATGCGGCACTCGAGCAAGCGAAGGCGTAGCGGCAAGGGGATGCACGGCTCGGCTTGAACTCGACACATGGCAAGAAGGGCATGATGAAGCACGTTCGAATCGGTGTGGCGCGGGCGTACGACCCGCCGGGAGACGACGACGGTTCTCGTTATCTCGTCGATCGGGTCTGGCCGCGCGGCATCAGGAAGGATGCCTTGCGCATCGAACAATGGCTTCGCGATGTCGCGCCGAGCAATGAGCTGAGACGATGGTTCGGCCACGACCCACAGCGTTGGGACGACTTCGTCGAACGCTACCGCGCCGAACTCGATGCCAATCGAGCGGCATGGGAGCCGCTGCTGGAAGCGGCGTCACAGGGCCCGATCACGCTCGTCTATGGCGCGCGCGATCCGGAGCATAATCAGGCCGTCGCGCTGCGCGACTATCTCGAGCGCAAGCTCTCGCACCGCTGATAACCGCGAACGACGCAGCCGTTCGATCGAGTTCGATGTCCTCCCGCTCCTCCTCTCGTCTGTCTGCATTGTTGACCGAAATCCGCGCGTGCCGCGCTTGCGAGTCGCATCTGCCGCTGGGCCCCCGGCCCGTTTTGCAGGTTGGCCGCGGCGCCCGCGTGCTCGTCGTCGGTCAGGCCCCCGGCTCGCGCGTGCATGCCACGGGCATACCGTGGAATGACCGCAGCGGCGAGCGCCTGCGCGAGTGGATGGGTGTCGACCCCGCGCTTTTTTACGATGAGCGACGCATCGCGTTGCTTCCAATGGCGTATTGCTACCCGGGGCGCGGCGCATCGGGCGATTTGCCGCCGCGCCGCGAATGTGCGGCACTATGGCTCGACCGGGTGTTGGCGGAACTGCCGCATATCGAGCTGACACTGCTTATCGGCACCTATGCGCAGCAGCATTTTCTACGGAGCGACCGGCGCGCGACGCTGACGGAAACCGTCGCGGCATGGCGCGACTACGGCCCTGCACGGCTGCCGCTGCCGCACCCGTCGCCGCGTAACCAAGGTTGGTTCAAGCATCATCCGTGGTTCGAGCGGGAGCTCGTGCCGGTGCTGCGCGAACGCGTGGCGCAGGCACTGGGAAACGCGAGCTGATTCCCCCCGCATCGCCGAAAACGTCGCATTAGCCGCATTGCGCGAGCAATCGACGCGCGCCTCTATGGGCGCCGATCACACCCGGAACAAACGAAGAAACGTCGCGCGCGGGTGCAACGCAGTGCCGCGCGCGGGACTATCATTGCACCCCTGACCGCCGCTTGTCTCGAAATAGCGAGCGACGACATCGAATTGAAGCGCAGCACGCGCGTATAGAGGGACCGTTCCATGACTTTCGGAGTGATCCGCATTCGCGGAGCTCGTCAGCACAATCTCAAAAATATCGATCTCGATTTGCGTACGGGGGAAATGACCGTTGTCACCGGACCCTCGGGATCGGGCAAGTCGAGCCTGGTGTTCGACACCCTTTACGCCGAGGGGCAGCGCCGCTACGTGGAAACGTTCAGCGCTTATGCACGCCAGTTTCTCGACCGTATGGATCGCCCGCAGGTCGACCGGGTAGACGGCGTGCCGCCGGCGATTGCCATCGACCAGACGAATCCGGTGCGCAGTTCGCGCTCGACCGTCGGCACGATGACCGAGCTCAACGATCACCTGAAGTTGCTGTATGCGCGCGCGGCACAACTTTTCGACAAGGTGACGGCGCAACCGGTGCGTCACGATACGCCCGAGACCATCTACGCCGAGCTGCTCGAGCGCACCGTCCAGGACAACCCGCGCGTAGTCGTCACGTTCCCCGTCGAGTTGCCCGAAAGCGCGAGTGCCGAAGAGATCGGCGAGTGGCTGTCCGCGAGCGGCTATACGCGTGTGCAGGCCGAGCGCGAGCAGCAAACGAGCGGCGGCGTGCGCAAGGTGCTCGATGTCGTGGCCGACCGGTTCCGTATTCATGGAACCGAGAAGGTACGTGTGGTCGAGGCGATCGAAGCGTCGCTCAAGCGTGGTGCAGGTCGAGTGAACGTCTATGTGCTGGCGGAAGGTGCGGGGCGCTCCGAGCAACCGGATCGTAGCGGGAAGGCGAGCGCGGCTGAGGATCTGGCGGCGCCGCTCATCTGGCGGTTTTCGACGGGACTGCACTGCCCGGACAGCGATTTGCGTTATGCGGATCCTCAACCCGGACTGTTCTCGTTCAACTCGGCCTACGGCGCGTGCGAGGTTTGCCGCGGCTTTGGCCGCGTCATCGGCGTGGATCTCGGGCTCGTCATTCCCGATGCGCGCAAGACGCTCGCGGGCGGAGCGATCAAACCGATGCAGACGCCGGCGTGGAAGGAGTGCCAGGACGACCTGATGCGTTACGCCGCACGCGCTCGCGTTCGCACGAACGTGCCGTGGTCGGAGCTCACCGAGGCCGAACGCGAGTGGGTCATCGAAGGCTCTCCGGATTGGGACGGCGCATGGCAGCGCCATTGGTACGGCGTGCGCCGGTTTTTCGGCTATCTGGAATCGAAAGCCTACAAGATGCACATCCGGGTGCTGCTGTCGAAATATCGCAGCTATACCCCCTGCGAGGCCTGCGGCGGCGCGCGGCTGAAGACCGAATCGCTGCTGTGGCGGCTCGGCGCCAAGGAAAACGCGGATGCGGTGCTTGCGACGGAGTTGCGGTTCATGCCGAACGGTACGGCATGGACGCCGGCGCAATTGCACGCGTTACCTGGACTGACCGTGCACGACGTGATGCTGTTGCCGATCTCTCGCATCCGCCAGTTCTTCGACACGCTGAGCTTGCCGAGCGCCTTGCTCGACGATGCGCTCAAGCTGCTGATCGCGGAAGTACGTACGCGGCTGAAGTATCTCTGCGACGTGGGGCTCGGTTATCTGACGCTCGACCGGCAAAGCCGCACGCTTTCGGGCGGCGAGGTGCAGCGGATCAATTTGACGACGGCGCTCGGCACATCGCTCACGAAGACGCTGTTCGTTCTCGACGAGCCGAGCATCGGCCTGCATCCGCGCGATTTGAACCGTATCGTCGAAGCAATGCGGCGTTTGCGCGATGCCGGCAATACGCTCGTCGTCGTCGAGCACGATCCATCGGTGATGCTCGCGGCCGACCGACTCATCGACATGGGACCCGGGCCCGGTGAGCGTGGCGGCACGATCGTCTATGACGGCGCGCCTGACGACATCCGCACCGCGCCGACGCTGACCGGCGACTATCTCGGTTCGCGGCGGCACGTCGCCGATGCGACGCATTGGGCTGGGCGGCCCGTCGACGCATCGACGCCGCGGCTCGTGCTCGCAGGCGCGAGCGAGCACAACCTGCGCGACGTGACCGTGGAGATTCCGCTTGCACGGCTCGTTTGCGTAACGGGCGTCTCCGGTTCGGGCAAGTCGACGCTGATCCAGGACGTCCTTTATCCCGCACTTGCGCGCCAACTGGGCAAAGCCACGGAGACGCCGGGAGCGCACCGGGCGCTGAGCGGTGCCGAATGGATCGCCGATGCGGTGTTCGTCGATCAATCGCCGATCGGAAAGACCGCACGCTCCAATCCGGCGAGCTACGTCGGCGCCTTCGACGAGATCCGCAAGCTGTTCGCGAAGGCACCGCTCGCGCTGCAGCGCGGTTATACGGCCGGGACGTTCAGTTTTAATTCGGGCGATGGCCGATGCCCGACGTGCGGCGGCTCCGGTTTCGAGCACATCGAGATGCAGTTTCTCTCGGACGTCTATCTGCGATGCCCCGACTGCGACGCCCGCCGCTATCGGGCCGAGGTACTCGAGGTGAAGCTCGAGCGCGGTGCGCGTGCGCTGTCGATTGCCGATGTGCTCGAACTGACCGTGAGCGAGGCCGTTGCGTGGTTTGCGAACGATGCGGACGTCTTGCGCGTGCTGGAGCCGATAGTCGATGTCGGGCTCGAGTACGTGAAGCTGGGGCAGCCGGTGCCGACGCTGTCGGGCGGCGAGGCACAGCGGCTCAAGCTCGCCGGATTTCTGGCGGAGACCGCGGCCAAGCCAGGCGCCGGCTCAGTGCCGGGCGGGCGGCTTTTCATGTTCGACGAGCCCACCACCGGTCTGCATTTCGACGATATCGCCAAGCTCATGCGCGCATTCGGCAAATTGCTCGCGCGCGGGCATTCGCTGCTCGTCATCGAACACAATCTCGATGTCGTGCGCGCTGCGGACTGGATCGTCGATCTCGGCCCCGAGGGCGGTGACGGCGGCGGGCAGATCGTCGTGGCGGGCACCGTGGATGACGTGAAGGCATGCGCAGCGTCGCATACGGGGCAAGCGCTGCTCCAATACGATGAGGCGCTGAGCGAGATGGCGCACACATCGGCCGATGTCGAAGCCGGCGTGCCGCTTCAGGCCACATTGACAGCGGCGCGGGCGAGGCAACCCGTCGCGGGCGAAGACGCCATTCGCATCGTCAACGCGCGCGAGCACAACCTCAAATCCCTCGACGTCGACATTCCGCACGGCAAGTTCAGTGTGGTGACGGGCGTGTCCGGCTCGGGCAAATCGACGCTGGCCTTCGACATCCTTTTTCACGAGGGGCAGCGCCGCTATCTGGAGTCGCTGAACGCCTATGCGCGCTCGATCGTTCAGCCCGCCGGCCGGCCCGAGGTGGATGCGGTGTATGGCATCCCGCCAACGGTTGCGATCGAGCAGCGCCTGTCTCGCGGGGGCCGCAAGAGCACGGTGGCAACGACCTCCGAAGTCTGGCACTTCTTGCGCCTGTTGTACGTCAAGCTCGGCGTGCAGCATTGCGTCCGCGACGGTGCTGCCGTCACGCCGCAAAGCGTCGAATCGATCGCCGCGCAGCTGCTGCGCGACTATGCCGGCCAGCATGTCGGCTTGCTGGCACCGCTGGTGGTGAATCGCAAGGGCGTTTATACCGATCTCGCCAAGTGGGCGAAGGCGCGCGGCCATACGCATCTGCGTGTGGACGGCCAGTTCGTTGCTGTCGACCCGTGGCCGAGGCTCGAACGGTTTCGCGAACATACGATCGAGCTGCCGGTGGCGGACCTCGTGATTTCCGCCGACCGCGAGAGCGAGCTGCGCCGCGCGCTCGATCAGGCGCTGGAGCTTGGTAAAGGCGTCATGCATCTGCTGGCACCGCTCGACGGGCTTGCCGATACGCTGTCCCAGGGAGGCGAGCATGCGCATCTCGGCGAACTCGAGGTGCTGTCGGTCAAGCGGGCCTGTCCGGTCTGTGCAACGAGCTATCCCGAACTCGATCCGCGCATGTTTTCGTACAACAGCAAGCATGGCTGGTGTGAAACCTGCGTCGGAACCGGACTTGCGCTGACACGCGAGCAGCGTGCCGCGTTCGACGATACGGCATTTGCCGACGATGGCCGCGGCCGCGAGCAGAGCTTGCCGAGCGAAGAGCTCGAACCCGAGGACGTCGGCGATACGCCTTGCCCCGATTGCGGTGGCACACGTCTGAACGCGGTCGCGCGGGCCGTGACGTTCGATTCGCATTCGATCGTCGACATCGGCCGGTGGACCGTCACCGAGACGCGTCGCTGGATCGATTCGCTCGAGCTTGCGGGGCGCGATGCGCAGATCGCGCGCGACGTCGTCAGCGAGATCGCGAGCCGCCTGCAGTTTCTCGAAGAAGTGGGGCTCGGCTATCTGAGCCTCGATCGTGCGGCACCGAGCTTGTCGGGCGGCGAGGCGCAGCGCATTCGTCTTGCCGCGCAACTCGGCAGCAATCTGCAGGGCGTGTGCTACGTGCTCGACGAACCGACCATCGGGCTGCATCCGCGCGACAACCGGATCTTGCTCGATGCCTTGCGTCAGTTGGGCGACAAGGGCAATACGCTCGTCGTCGTCGAGCACGACGAAGACACCATCCGGCGAGCCGATCACATCATCGACATCGGTCCCGGCGCCGGCAAGCGCGGCGGCCGGCTCGTGGCCGAAGGCGGGGTGAGCGATCTCGCCACGCACCCGGAATCGCTGACGGGTCAGTTTCTCGCGCATCCGATCGTTCATCCGCTGCAACCGCGCCGCCCCGTGCATCCGTTACGTCGTGCGGGCAACGGCAAAACGAAAACGGGCACGGGCACGAAGGCGACGACGGCCGATCTCTCGTCACCCAGTTCCCCCGAACGCTGGCTGACCGTTCACGGTGCGCACCTTCACAACCTGCGCGATATCACGGTCGACATTCCGCTTGCGCGCCTCGTGGCCGTCACGGGCGTGTCCGGCTCGGGCAAATCGACACTGGCGCGCGATGTGTTGATGACGAATCTGCTCGACGCGGTCGGTCGCTCGGTGCTGTCATCGCCCGCGGTACGCCGCGCGCGACGTGCCGCGCCGAGCGCCGCCCCACGCCGACCGGGGCGTGCTGCGAGTGCAACGGACGCGCCCGTACGGATCGAAGTCGAACATCGCTGGCAGGGTTGCCGTGCGGTGACAGGCTTTGAAGCCATCGACCGCGTGCTCGAAGTCGATCAGACACCGATCGGAAAAACGCCGCGCTCGTGCCCCGCAACTTACATCGGCGTATGGGACACGATTCGCAAGCTCTTCGCCGATACGCTGGAGGCGCGTGCGCGTGGCTATGCGGCTTCGCGTTTTTCGTTCAATACCGGCGACGGGCGCTGTCCCGCATGCGAAGGGCAGGGCGTGCGAACGATCGGCATGAGCTTTTTGCCCGACGTCAAAGTACCCTGCGATGTCTGCCATGGACAACGCTTCAACCCCGAAACGCTTGCCGTGACGTGGCGCGGACGCAATATCGGCGAAGTGCTGACGATGGAGATCGATGAAGCGGTCGAGTTCTTTTCGGCCATGCCGAGCATCGCGCACCCGCTGCAACTGATGAAGGATGTCGGACTCGGCTATTTGACGCTGGGTCAGCCCTCGCCGACGTTATCCGGGGGCGAGGCGCAGCGCATCAAGCTCGTGACCGAGCTCGCCAAGGTGCGCGATGACGTGACGCGGCGCGGACAGAAGGCGCCGCATACGCTTTACGTGCTCGACGAGCCGACGGTCGGCCTGCATATGGCCGACGTTGCACGGCTCATTCGCGTGCTGCATCGGCTTGTCGATGCGGGGCATAGCGTCGTTGTCATCGAACACGATCTCGACGTGATCGCGGAGGCCGACTGGATCGTCGATCTAGGTCCGGAGGGCGGTGCAGGTGGCGGCACTGTCGTGGCCGCGACCGATCCGGAATCGCTCTCGCGCGTGCGCGAAAGTCATACGGGGGCGGCGCTCGCGCCGGTCCTTGCGCGTACGGGCGAGCGCGAGTCGAAGCCCGCGCACGTTGCCTAGGCGCCCAGGCTTCGGTCAGCCCTCTGATGCGAGCTTTGGCCGGGCGTCGGGCGCAATGTCGTCCCTGTCCGTCACGACGCGCAGCGGCTCGCGGGCTGCGGGCGCGCTCGTGACGCGGCCGATCCACACGAGCGCCAGCGCGGCGAGCGAGACGGAAAGCCAGCCGTTCGTGCCATAGCCGAGCACATGTCCGGCCGCATCGGTCGACAGCAACATGCCGCCGATCCATGCGCCAAAACCCGTGCCGAGCGCCTGCACCGCGCCGTTGGCGCTCAGGAAAGCGCCGCGCTCGGCCGCCTCCGGCACCGTGGTCAGGATGGCTTGCAGCGGCACCATGCGCCCCGAACTGATGACCATGAACAGCGCGAAGAACGGCACCATGACGGCGAACGATAACGCGGGCAAGTGCGTCATGCCGAGGACCGCCAAAAGTGCTAACGACCCGAAGATGCGAAACACGCGCCGATGGCCGAGGCGGTCCGACAGCCTGCCGACCGCGCGCGAGGTGAAGAACGTTGCCGCACCGCCTGCCATGTAGAGCCATGAGATGCGGCCGGGCGCCACGCCATGATTCGCCACGAGCACTGGCGAAATGAACGGGATGACGAGCATGTGCGCGAGCATCATCGTGAACGTGAGCGCAAACGCCTTGAGATGGCGCACACGCGAGAGCATGCGCCACAGGGCAGGCAGCGCATCGGCTATGGCCGGCGCCCCCGCGCGCAGATGCTCCACCAGCGAAGGCACGGTGAGCGCCGCGACGCAACCGATCGAAGCGCTCAATGCCGCGAGCAGCCAGAACGGTGCGGCCCAGCCGAAATGTGCGCCGAGCAGCACGCCCGCGGGCACACCCGCGATGGCGGCCAGCGAGAACGAGGTCATGATGACGCCCGTGGCGGCGCCGCGCCTTGCGACCGGGACGACATCGGCGACGATGGCCATGACCCCTGCACCTAGTACACCGCCCGTGATGCCCGCGAATGCGCGGCTCGCGAGCAGCAGCGTGTAGCTCGTCGTCAACGCGCAGATCAGATTCGAGAGCGCAAAGAGCACATAGGCGACGAGCAGCAGCCGGCGTCTGTCGAAACGATCGATATAAGTTGCGGCGAAGAGCCCCGACAGTCCCGAGCACCACGAGTAAGCCGATACGGCCGCCGCGAAGGCCGCGGGCGTGATGTGGAACGCGGACATGATCTGCGGGCCGAGCGGCATCATGACCATGAAGTCCATGATGATCGTGAATTGCACGAGCGCGAGCAGCCAGATCAGCCGGCGCTCGCGGGTGGGGGACAGTGCGTACATGCGTTGGCGTCCTTTATCTTGTTTGTGCTGTCTTGCGTCAGGCACTGCAGACCGGTGAACGGGCGGCGGCGCGCGCGCATCGCGCCTGCGCCTCGCCGCCATTGCCGCTTAAGCGGGTGTGGGTTCGCTGCCCGGGCTGGAGGTGCCGCCCTCTATCTCGGCCGCGGCACGCAGCAATATTTCGGCGATACGACGTTGCTCGGCTTCGCTTGCATCGGCATGCCGCACGATCGCCAGCTTCAGTGCGTAGCGTGCCTCGATTAGTTTCGGATGCCAGCGGCCGCCTTCTGCGCCGAAGCCGACGTTATCGTCGTCGGCCGCGTACGCGCGCCGCATCGATTCCATCTTGCTCGCGATGAAACTGAGCTTGGCGAGCATCATGTCGACCTCGTTGCGGTGTGCTTCGAGGTGGGCTCGGCCCGCTTCGGCGATTTCATAGCGCTTGCGGTTGCCTTCCTGCTGCACGGTCACATAACCCAGCTCCTCGAGATAGGTGAGCGCAGGGTAGACCATGCCTGGGCTCGGCGCATAAAAGCCGTTCGAACGCGCTTCCAACGCCTTGATCAGTTCATAGCCGTGGCGCGGCGTCTCCGCGATGAGCGCGAGCAGCATCAGCTGCAAGTCGTCGCCGGTGAACTTGCGGCCGCGCGTCAACCCGTCGTCGTCGCCAAAGCCACGGTCTCCTCGACCGCCCCAGGACGGGCCGCCGCCATGGCGATGACGGTGGCGGCCGATTGCATGCCACAGGCCGTGGAAGAACGATGCGGAACCCGGGAAACGGCCCTGATCGTACGCGCGGTGCAAGGTGGTGCGCAATTCATCGAACTCGTAGTTTTCGAAGCGCGGGTCCAGGCCCGGGTGGGCGTGTGAACCGCCGCGGAAGTGGTGAGCGTGACGCATGCGGTGCTCCTGTCGGTGAAGATGTATCTTAAGATATGTATCTTTAGATATGTTGTCAAGGGGGCGCGGAGCCGCGGGAGCTTGTTCCGCGCGACCTCTTTCGGCCATCGATTTACCGCAGGAGGCAACGGATTTTCAGACCTAACAATGTTGCTAAGTCGAATCGAGCGAGCGGCGGGTAATGTCACAACTGTGCGAGACGACAGCGGCCATAACGGGAATTATCTGTTGCCGCGTAACCACCCGACTGAGCGAGGTAATGATGCCGCAAATCGATATTCTGATGATCGCGGATGCCGAAGGGATTTTAAATAAATATGGGCAAGCCGGATCCACTTCGGCCCCGACTGACGGGCCCGGCTCGGCACAACAGCCGATAACGGTCGACGGATCTTTTGTGTTCTTTATCACGAAAGCTGCCAACGCCTATGCATATAACGGAAATTGGCAGTTGTACGTTTCGACTGGGACCGAGTCGGAGCAGGGGGTCGATATTGTTCGTTGGAGATCCGAAGGGATCGATTTAGGACACAAATTCGCCTGTCCGATTACTGGATTCAAGTTTTTCCCGAATTCCGGGGCGGGGCGAGTGGAGACGCCGGTGCTTAGGCACTACTCCACGACATTTGTCACGACGGATCCCGCCGATGCCACCAAGCCTATGGTGCAAAAGGGAATCGATCGATGCTGGGAAACGAGGGCCGTCACGGACGGAAATATCGGATACAACGTCATTTTCATGATCGTCGATGAGCAAGGCAATGTACGGATTCATACGCAGGTCGATCCGACCTTCGTGATTCAAGGATGACCAACAAAATTTCGAGGTCCATATGAGCCAAGACAATTCGGACGACGTTATCGTCAATATGCTGGTGGTGGTCGATGTCAGTATGTTTGCTGACAAGCTCGCCAGCAGCACAGAAAAGAACCCGGTAGTCGTCGATGAAGGGATTTACATGTTGGCGGAGCCGAAATATGTAAAAAGCGGGCAGGCAACTAGTGCGCTCGTTCTCAACGTTGCCGCCGAAGGTGAGGATTCCTCGACTTTCGTCCGTTTTCGCGAGCAATGCTTGCAAATAGGAAAATATCAATGCGTCATCGTCGATATAAATATCGACTCGTCGGCCAGCGACGACGTGGAGGCCCCGGCGCTCCGGGCGGTCACCTATACCGAGCTATACCGCGTGCCGACTGATCTGAAGCCCGATAACTTCAATACGACCACTGCCCCCGATGTTTTCTGGGAAACCGAAATGGAGGCTGCAGGCGTGGTGAACTATGCCATGAAGATCCTTGTTGCTGACATGACTTTGCCGCTTACCCAAGCGGAGTTCCACTACGTTCTAGTGAAATCGTCGATCAATATTTCCGATCCGCAGGATTGACGAATTTACCGTTCGGGAGAAGAGCATGGTGAGCAACATCGTAAAGAATGTCCTGGCGGTGATCAGTGTCGATGACGTTTTGCAAAAGCACGGAACCAACAACGCAGTGGATGCGGGTGCGGAATTGGGCAGTGATTGCATTGGCGTTTTTACGGGAAACGTAACAGGATACTTGGACCCGTTGCCGCCAGCGAGTGTTGCGTCGGCAACCGCTACGAAATGGGTCTTGTGGCGAGCGACTTCCCTGACGTTCAACGCCAAGTACCATTGTGTGGTTACCGGGGTTTCCGTGGACGACAGTTCCGGCTGCTTGGTCAACGCACCGAAGGCCCTTTGGATCGAACCATCGGTGCCGGTGGCCAAGTTGGTCGGCGCTGCGGTGCAACCGCAGATCGAGGTGCGCCAGGAGGTTGTTTGGGCGTCCGAAGTCAAAACTCCCGGTAGCGTCAATTACGACCTGGCCGTGAAGGTGATCGATTATCACGGGGTGTTGCAGGGATTCTATCACCTGAAATCCGCGATTGCCGTTAGCTGACCGGTTTCTCTTGTATAACCAATATCTCTATGCGGATGCTTTGGGTGAATTGCCGTGCCTGATGGCTGCGCAGAACACGTCGGGGTCAAGATGCCAAATATCGTCGATGTCCTTATTGCGGTTGATTGTGAATCGGTGCTTGCGCAATACGGCGAGAATAATGCGCCGACCAACCCGCCGATGATGGAGTACGAGCATATTTATATGGTTATTCGTAATGGGAATGATTTGGTATGGAATGGTGCTGACTACAACAAATCGCCATATCTTTATTTGAAGGTGAGCGAAGAGGATGATCTTTCCGCCACCAGTATTCGATGGCGCATGGAATCTATTTCGATGGGAATGGGATATAAAGCGTTTTTGACGAATTTCACTCTTTACGACGGGGTTGATGTCATTACTCAGCCAGAGTGCCGCGAGATCCGGACAAAATCGTTTTTGCCGGATAAATCGAACCCTGACCAGCTGATCGCGCAAGAAGTAGTCGACCCTTTTTGGGAGTCTACCGTGCTCAGGCCGGGCTATGTGGCGTATTTCTTTTATCTGGCGATCGTCGATCACATGGGCAAGATTCGTGGGTATTACCGAAACGATCCCGCTGTTGTTGCACAGTAACCATCGTAATGATCTTTCGAGAGCTCGTCATATAGCTGGAAAGTGAACTTTCGTTTTTAGCGAGACTGTTCGAAGTTAACTTTTATCATCTTTGTAGGAGGGATCATGAGCGCACTGACTCATCCTTACCCCGGGAGCCCGCCGGGCGATATTATTGTACTAGTGGCCGGCGATATCTCGATGGCGCCCGTCGTCGACGCACTTGGCGACGTTGCAGTGGGTGCGATTTCGAAAGGCGTTCAAGCTTTCCCGTTGGACGTCAGCATGTCCATCTTCAGCGTGGGTACCGACGCTTTTCCGGGGAAACTCCCGAGTCCGACACTCAAAAATTACCTGGTTAATCCGCCTCCGATGGGGGTTGGGGCACCGGCGGGGCAGGTGAAAGAACATGATCCCGTGACCCCGCCGCCTGACTACAATTACGACATGGAGAACGCAATCATAGACGCATGCGCGCTTTTCGACTGGCGCAATGGCACAAAGCAGGCGATTCTCTTGTTGGCCAACGAGTGGCCGAATGGCGGCGGGCAAGCGGCAGGAACCAGCATTCTTGCCGACGTCAAAACAGCGGCGCGGTATAAGGATAAGAATCCGGTGCTTGTTTTTACGGGGTTAACGCCGCCACCCACTAATAAGACCTTGAGTAAAGATGTGGCGACCGAATATCGGAACTTGGCGTTGAGCGGCGGCACCTACACGGATCTGACTGCGCCGTCGTCGCTCGACACTCGGATTTCGGATGTTATCCAAAGAATGATTGGTGCACTTGCTATGGCTTGGAAGTCACACTGAATTAAGTTTTGCATGTCCGAACAGGCGATTCTGGAAATCGCTCGAAAATTAGTTTTCCCACCGCTTTGATGTATATAGGAGGAGTTATGAGCAGCGTGACTCAGGCTTACCCTGGCAGCCCGCTGGCCGATATCGTCGTGCTCGTTGCCGGCGATGTCTCGATGGCGCCGGTCGCCGACGCACTTGGCGACGTTACGGCGAATGCGATTTCCAACGGCGTTCAAACTTGCCCATTGGACGTCAGGACGGCCATCTTCTGTGTAGGTACCGACGCCTTCCCCACGAAGCTCCCGACGCCGACGCTCAAGAAATATCTGACGGATCCTGCTCCGAATGGGCTCGGAATTCCGGCGGTGCAGCTGAAAGAACATGATCCCGGAACGCCGCCGCCTGACAACAACTACGACATGGAGAACGCGATCCTGGACGCCTGCGCGCTCTTCGATTGGCGCAAGGGCGCAAGCAGGGCGATTCTCCTGTTTGCCAATGAGTGGCCGAATGGCGGCGGCGCAACGGTAGGAACGAGCCTCGCCGATGCGGTGAAAACAGCGGCTGGGACCGACCCGGATCAGCCCGTGCTTATCTATACGTGCTTGACCGCGCCGCCCACTGGTATGACGCTGGCCCCGGGCGTGGCAAGCGAATATACGGCGCTTGCGACGCAAAACGGCGGCACCTTTACCGATCTCAGTTCGGCCAATTCGAATGGAGTGCAGGACGGCATCACGAAGATGTTGCAAACGATAACCTGCGCGCTCGCCCCTGCCACGAGTACCCAAACAGGCGGTACCGGCTCGTGCAGCAGCGTTTGCGACGAGTTTTCCTCGATTCTCTGCACGATCAATTTGCTGGCTTGCGCGCTCAACAAGGCGATGGATGCCTGCTGCCCTGGTGCAGGAGCTAACGCCGGCTGTGATTGCGGGTGTAGCGATAAGAAAAAACCGGGACCGGTTGTGACATCGAGTGCGCTGACTCTGCCACCTATGGCGCTTCCTCAGATGGCACGCCCTGCGCAGCCGCCGACGGCTAACCGAGTGGCCAACACTGTCCAGACGCCGCCCAAAGCCGTGCATGCATAGTCGTTAGCGCGGGCGATTGTTTGACACCGCAACGCCAGAAAATAAGAAGGGCCGGCATTTGCCGGCCCTTCCGATTCTGGTGGGTGGTACAGGGATTGAACCTGTGACCCCTGCCGTGTGAAGGCAGTGCTCTACCGCTGAGCTAACCACCCGAAGAGCCTCGGATTATGGCAGACGCCGCACGACAGGTAAAGCGCTTTTTAAGCGGCTTGCGCAACGGCGGCATCGCCGTCGTCGCCCGCCGGCTCCCGTCGCCAGACACTTGCCCCCTTGGTTGCCTTTTCGATATCGTCGAGCACAGCCTGGTGCGCCGCGAGTTCCTCGGCCTGCGCCGCCAGGACGGGCAGCACCACCGACTCGAGCACCGCACCGGCGCGCGGTGCGGCGACATCCGCCTGCGCCGGCGCGTCGCCCAACATATCGATGACGAGGCTTTCCTGGCCACGCGTCATCGCGAGATAGACCTCGGCCAGCAGTTCCGAGTCGAGCAACGCGCCGTGCAGCGTGCGGTGCGCATTGCTGATACCGAAGCGATCGCACAGGGCATCGAGCGAATTGCGCTTGCCCGGGAACATCGACTTCGCCTGAACGAGCGTATCGATCACGCTCGCATAGTGTTCCGAGAACGGTGGCAATCCAAGCAACGCGAACTCGGCCTCGAGAAAGGCCAGATCGAATGCCGCGTTGTGGATGACGAGCTCGGCGCCGCGCAGATAGTCGCGCAGTTCATCGACGATTTCGGCGAACTTCGGCTTATCGCTCAAAAACTCGGTGGTCAGCCCGTGAACGGCCAGCGCGCCTGGATCGCTGTCGCGTTCCGGGTTGATATAAAAATGCAGGTTGTTGCCGGTCAGTCGGCGGTTGATCAGTTCGACGCCGCCGATTTCGATGATGCGGTCGCCTGTGCGTGCATTGAGGCCTGTGGTTTCGGTATCGAGGACGATCTGGCGCATAGTCGACAAGGTAGCTTAAAAACGGTTGTTTCGAGGCACGCGCGGCGCAACGGCCACGCACTCAGCCAACGGCGAGCGCGGCGACGCCGCGGTTCGCCAGCGCATCGGCCCGCTCGTTCTCGGGATGCCCGGCATGGCCTTTCACCCAGCGCCACTCGATTTCATGCATAGCCGCCAGTGCGTCGAGCCGCCTCCAGAGGTCGGCGTTTTTCACGGGCGTCCTCGCGGCCGTCATCCAATTCTTTTTCTTCCAGCCGTGAATCCACTCGCTGATGCCTTTTTGCACGTATTGCGAATCGGTATGGATCACGGCCTTGCACGGACGCTTCAAAGCTTCGAGCGCGGCGATGACTGCCATCAGTTCCATGCGGTTGTTCGTCGTGCAGGCCTCGCCGCCGAAGAGTTCCTTCTCTTGCGTGCCGTAGCGCAACAGCGCGCCCCATCCGCCGGGGCCCGGATTGCCCTTGCACGCGCCGTCCGTATAGATTTCGATGAACTCGGGCGTCACGTCATATTCTCGGGTTGTGTGTCTTGTGAGTCGCTGCGGGCGTGAGCCCCGGTGCGAGCACCGGCTTTTTCGTCCTGACGGGGCCGATGAGCCGCATGCCGCGCACGCGCTTGACCGCCGTCACCATGTAGGCAGCACCGAAAATGGGCCACCATCGGTCGCCGGCATCTTCCATGAACGAAAAGCGCGTGAGCCACTTTTCGCCGACGAGGGGCGGACGATAGCAGCCGAAGCGTCCGCGTTCAAGTTCGAAGCCGAGCAACTTGATCCAGTCCTTGATGCGCGTGAATGCGATGAGGTCTTGTGCGGCCGGCACGAAAGGGCGTCCGGTCATTTTGCCCACCGATTGCCGCACGCCCCACAAGCTGAGCGAATTGAAGCCAAGAATGATCAGTTGCCCCTCGGGCATCAGCACGCGCTCGGCCTCGCGCAGCAGGCGGTGCGGATCGCGCGTGAATTCGAGCGTATGGGGCATCACGATCAGATCGACGCTTTGCGCTTCGAACGGCAAATCCAGCAGATCGCACCAGACCGTGGTGCGACCGTCGGGCGCGAAGCGGTCGCTTGCCGCGAGCGGCACATCGGGCGGCACCGGCGCTATGGGCGATACAGGCGGCGCAAGCGGGTCAGGCGCGGCCGGCGGAAAACGATAGGGCGAGCTTGCGCCGCTGGCAGCGTCCAGCACGAGCGCTCGGCACGGCATACGGTTTTCCCGCAGCGCATCGAGTTGCGGCAGGCCGAGTTGCAGCGCGTGATAACCGAATACGTTGGATACGACGCGGTCGAGCTGCGCCTGCTCCCACGCCAGGACGTAACGGCCGGGCGGAGAGTCGGTCCAGGCGGGCCAGTCTATAATCGGTCGATCAGACATCGTGTGGTGCGTCGCCTATGAATACGCTCGAATACGTGCCGGTGCCGGCCTTTACGGACAACTACATCTGGCTCGTGTCGAACGGGCGCGATGCGGTCGTGGTCGACCCGGGCGAAGCCGCTCCGGTGCGCGCATTTCTCGCGCAACGACGCTTGCGACTGAGCGCTATTTTACTCACGCACCACCATGCCGACCATGTCGGCGGTGTTGCCGATCTTTGCGGTCACGCATCGATCCCCGTCTATGGGCCGGCGGCGGAAGCCATCGCCGAGGTCACGTACCCGCTGTCGGGCGGAGATCGCGTGCGCCTCGAATCGCCCGCGATGGATTTGGCGGTTCTCGACGTGCCCGGCCATACACGCGGGCATATCGCGTACTTCCAGGACGGCCGCGCCGGCGCGGCGCCCCATGTGTTCTGCGGCGATACGCTCTTCGCCTGCGGTTGCGGGCGGCTCTTCGAAGGCACGCCGGCGCAAATGCTTGCCTCGCTCGACGCGCTCGCGGCATTGCCCGGTGAAACGCAAGTGCATTGCGCGCACGAATATACGCTGGCCAATATCCGCTTCGCGCTGGCCTGTGAGCCCGGCAATGCCGAACTGCGGGCGTGGCAGGAGGAGGCGGCGGCACGCCGCGCGCGCGAGGAGCCGACGCTGCCCACCACGATCGCGCACGAGCGCGCCGTGAACCCGTTTCTGCGCGCGCAGCGCGACGAGATTCGCGCCACGCTCGCCGAACAACTCCATGAGACGGTGCCCGATAAGTTGACGTCGTTCACGCTGATGCGCGAGTGGAAAAACCGCTTCCGCTAGGCGTGGCATGGCGCGACACGAGCAGGCCACTGCGGTGAAAGCGGGTACTCGGCTCGGAAAACGAATCGAAAACGTGCGCCAAGCCTCGGATTTGTCAGCATTTTTTTGGCTTTTCAGTTGACGCGGCCGGCATGCTTTCGTACTATCGCCTGCAAATTTCCAGTTTTGGAAGCCGAGACGTTCATGCGATTCATCCTCAGTGCGCTATTGGTTCTGACGCTCGCCGCCTGCGCGAGCAGCGGACCGACGGCGAACTCCTCCAACGACGCTTCCACTCCGCAAGCCGCTCCCGACTCCCTGCGCACCGCCACCGCGAAACAAACGATCGACGTCGATACCGGCTCCGTCGATCAACTGACGACCGCGGACAGCGACCTGTGGGGCCGCATCCGCCGCGGCTTTCAGCTTCCGGACTTGCAGGGCGACCTGGTCGATATGCAGGTCAATTGGTATGCGCAGCGCCCGGACTACGTCCAGCGCATGACGGAGCGTTCGCAGAAGTACCTCTATTACATCGTCGAAGAGCTCGAGGCGCGGCACATGCCCACGGAGCTCGCGCTGCTGCCGTTCATCGAATCGGCGTACAACCCGCAGGCGCTGTCGGTCGCGAAGGCTGCGGGCATGTGGCAGTTCGTGCCCGGCACCGGGCGCACCTATAACCTCAAGCAGAACATGTGGCAAGACGAGCGCCGCGACGTGCTGGCTTCGACAGGCGCCGCGCTCGACTATCTGTCGCGCCTGCATGACATGTTCGGCGACTGGTACCTCGCGCTGGCCGCCTACAACTGGGGCGAAGGCAACGTGCAGCGTGCGATCGCGCGCAATCAGGCGGCCGGTTTGCCGACGGACTATCAAAGCCTGCGCATGCCGAACGAGACGCGCAACTACGTGCCGAAGCTTCAGGCGGTCAAGAACATCGTGGTCAACCCGCAGATGTATGGGTTGGCGTTGCCGTCGATTCCGAACCACCCCTATTTCGTGTCGGTCACGACGTCGCACGATATCGACGTCGCAACGGCCGCGAAGCTCGCCGACATGTCGCTCGACGAGTTCCGTTCGCTGAACCCGTCGTTCAAGCGGCCGGTGATCCTCGGCGCGACGCAGCCGCAAATCCTGCTGCCGTTCGACAACGCAAGCGCTTTCGAACGCAATCTCAAGTCGTACGGCGGCCAATTGTCGTCCTGGACCACCTATACGGTGACGGAGCGCGCGCGGCCTGCGGCCCTCGCTGAAAAGCTCGGGGTCGACGCCGACACGCTGATGGAGGTCAACAAGATTCCGGCCGGCATGCGCCTGAAGCCCGGTTCGACGCTACTCGTACCGCGTGACGGCGACGACGAGGACATCAGCGCCGACGTTGCCGAAAGCGCGGTGCTCGCGGTGGAGCCCGACGTTCCGGACACTCGCAAGATGCTGATCCGCGTGCGTCGCAAGCAATCGCTCGCGGCGGTTGCGGCGCGCTATCAGGTCTCGATCGCGCAATTGAGGGCGTGGAATAAGACCCGGCGCGAAACGCTCATGCCGGGTCAGGTGATCGTGCTGCATGTGCCGGTGGGTAAGACGATGCCGGCAGAGCCGGGGCCGCAGAAAATCGCCACGGAAGTGCCGGCCGATGCGCGCGCCGAGAAGATCGAAGCACGCGCGGCCGAAGTGAAGCCGAAAGCGCATTCGAGTCGGAGCGCCGCACGCGGCGGGGCGCGGACAAAGTCCGTGAAGGTTGCGGCCCGTGCCGCCGCCGGCAAAGGCGAAAGCAAGGCTGATGCGCCGGCCCGAAAGAGCGTCGAAACGGCCTCGAAGTCGGCCAGGAAGAGCAGTGCGAAGCCGGTGCAAGGCCGGCAGCAGAGCACGACCGTTGCGTCGTCGCGCGGACAAACCAAGCAGCAGTGAGCGCTTGATACGGCTTGATACGTCCTTGGTCCGTGCGTGATCCGCGCGTGATCCGATGCGATACGTTCGCCGTCCTTCGGTACGGCGAACGCCCGCCCATACCACCGCATCCCCGTACGTCCATTGTCGGGAATAGGGCTTTCAAGCTATAATTCGAAAGTTTCGCTATTCAACCCGCACCCTAGCGCCTACCTTCCCCATCCCGTTCATCCGCCGCTCAATGCACCGTGGCGTAGTTTGGCAAAAGCCTTCGATTCCGGGCCATCGAGCGTCCGGACGCGCCAGCCAGGCTTCACGCGCAACGAGGAACGTCGAGCGCCGCGCTTGCCGCCGAAACATCGGCGCCGTGGCAGCCTCCGGGCGGATGACAGGTCGGCAACAGGGTGCTCCCCAAGGAGCTTCCCGTGTTGCCGTCTTTTCCTCCCGCTCTGCTTGCACTCGCTGACGGCACGGTCTTTCGCGGTTACGCGATCGGCGCGGCCGGCCATACGATCGGCGAGGTGGTCTTCAACACGGCCATCACCGGTTATCAGGAAATCCTGACCGATCCGAGCTACGCGCGCCAGATCGTGACGCTCACCTATCCCCATATCGGTAACGTCGGGGTCAACGGTGAAGACGTCGAATCGATGAAAGTTCATGCCGCGGGCCTGATCGTGCGCGATCTGCCGGTGCGGGCGTCGAACTTCCGGATGCAGCGCACGCTCGCCGACTATCTGCGCGACGAAGGCGTCGTGGCCATCGCCGGAATCGATACGCGCCGGCTCACCCGCATTTTGCGCGACAAGGGTGCGCAAAACGGCTGCATTCTCGCGGGTACCGACGACGAAGCGCGTGCCGTGGAGCTTGCGCGCTCGTTCCCAGGGCTCGCGGGCATGGACCTCGCCAAGGTCGTTTCCACTGCCAAGCCCTACGAGTGGGCGCAGACCGAATGGCGGCTCGGCAGCGGTTTCGGGGCGCAGCGCTCCCCGCGCTACCGCGTGGTCGCCTTCGATTACGGCGTCAAGCACAACATCTTGCGCATGCTTGCCGAGCGCGGCTGCCAAGTCACGGTGCTGCCCGCGCAATCGAGCGCGGCCGATGCGCTCGGGCTCAATCCGGACGGCGTGTTCCTGTCGAACGGCCCCGGCGACCCGGAGCCTTGCGATTACGCGATCGCCGCGACGAAGGAGTTTATCGACCGCGGCGTTCCGACTTTCGGCATCTGTCTCGGTCATCAGATCATGGGCCTCGCCGTCGGCGCAAAGACGATGAAGATGAAAACGGGCCACCATGGCGCGAATCATCCTGTGAAAGATCTGGGGGACGGCCGGGTCGTCATCACATCGCAGAACCATGGTTTCGCTGTCGATGCGGCGACGCTGCCGCCCAATGCGCGCGTCACGCACATCTCGCTTTTCGACGGCACCTTGCAGGGTTTCGAATTGACGGACAAGCCCGCGTTCTGCTTCCAGGGTCACCCCGAGGCATCGCCGGGTCCGCACGATATCGGCTATCTGTTCGACCGCTTCACCGCGTTGATGGACGCGAAGCGCGGTAGCGCGGCCGCGTGATTCGTGCCGCGGCGCGAGAGCTCGCGCCGCCTTTCGTCAGAGATACCAGAAATACATTAGCGAGAGCGTTATGCCCAAGCGGACAGACATCAAGAGCATTCTCATCATCGGCGCGGGTCCGATCATCATCGGCCAGGCGTGCGAGTTCGATTACTCGGGCGCACAGGCTTGCAAGGCGCTGCGCGAGGAAGGCTACAAGGTCATTCTCGTCAACAGCAACCCGGCCACGATCATGACCGACCCGAACACGGCGGACGTGACCTACATCGAGCCCATCACCTGGGAGGTGGTCGAGCGCATCATCGCGAAAGAGCGTCCCGATGCGATCCTGCCCACGATGGGCGGCCAAACGGCGCTCAACTGCGCGCTCGATCTTTTCCATCACGGTGTGCTGGCCAAGTACGGCGTCGAGCTCATCGGCGCATCGCCGGAAGCGATCGACAAGGCGGAGGACCGTCAGAAGTTCAAGGATGCGATGACGAAGATCGGCCTCGGCTCGGCGAAGTCGGGCGTCGCGCATTCGATGGAAGAAGCGCTGAAGGTGCAGGTTGAAATCGCCGTGCAAACGGGCGGCCCCGGCTACCCGGTCGTGATCCGGCCGTCCTTCACGCTCGGCGGCTCGGGCGGCGGTATCGCCTACAACCGCCAGGAATTCGAAGAAATCTGCCGGCGCGGCCTCGACCTTTCGCCGACGCATGAATTGCTCATCGAAGAATCGCTGCTCGGGTGGAAAGAGTACGAGATGGAAGTGGTGCGCGACCGTGCGGACAACTGCATCATCGTCTGCTCGATCGAAAACCTCGATCCGATGGGCATCCATACCGGCGATTCGATCACCGTGGCACCGGCGCAGACGTTGACCGACAAGGAATACCAGCTACTGCGCAACGCGTCGCTGGCGGTTCTGCGTGAAATCGGCGTCGATACGGGTGGCTCGAACGTTCAGTTCGCCATCAATCCGGATGACGGCCGCGTGATCGTCATCGAAATGAATCCGCGCGTGTCGCGTTCGTCGGCGCTCGCTTCGAAGGCTACGGGCTTTCCGATTGCGAAGGTCGCCGCCAAGCTGGCCGTCGGCTATACGCTCGACGAGCTCAAGAACGAAATCACGGGCGGTCAGACGCCCGCATCGTTCGAGCCGACGATCGATTATGTCGTCACGAAGATTCCGCGCTTTGCGTTCGAGAAATTCCGCGAGGCCGATTCGCATCTGACGACGCAGATGAAATCCGTGGGCGAGGTCATGGCGATCGGCCGCACGTTCCAGGAATCGTTCCAGAAGGCGCTGCGCGGCCTCGAAGTCGGCGTGGACGGGCTCGACGAGAAATCCACGCACCGCGACGAGATCGTGCGCGAGATCGGCGAGCCCGGTCCGGATCGTATCTGGTACGTGGGCGACGCGTTCCGCCTCGGCATGTCGCTCGACGAGGTGTTCGAAGAGACGTCGATCGATCCGTGGTTCCTCGCGCAAATCGAAGAAATCGTCGCCAGGGAAAAAGCGCTCGCGGGCCGTACGCTCGAGAGCCTCAGCAGGGACGAGCTTCGCTTCCTGAAGCAAAGCGGTTTCTCGGACCGCCGGCTTGCGAAGCTCCTTGCGGCCGCACCGGCCGACGTGCGCCGCCGCCGTATCGAGCTGAACGTGCGTCCGGTCTACAAGCGGGTCGATACGTGCGCCGCTGAATTCGCCACGAAGACGGCCTATATGTACTCGACCTACGAGGAAGAGTGCGAGGCCATGCCGACATCGAACAAGAAGATCATGGTGCTCGGCGGCGGCCCGAACCGCATCGGCCAGGGCATCGAATTCGACTACTGCTGCGTTCACGCCGCGCTCGCCATGCGCGAGGATGGCTATGAAACGATCATGGTCAATTGCAACCCCGAGACCGTGTCGACCGATTACGACACGTCCGATCGCCTTTATTTCGAGCCGCTCACGCTCGAAGACGTCCTCGAGGTCGTCGACAAGGAAAAGCCGCTCGGCGTGATCGTCCAGTATGGCGGTCAGACGCCGCTGAAGCTGGCGCTCGATCTGGAAGCCAACGGCGTGCCGATCATCGGTACGTCGCCTGACATGATCGATGCCGCGGAAGATCGCGAGCGCTTCCAGAAGCTGCTGCAGGACCTGCAGTTGCGTCAGCCGCCGAACCGCACGGCGCGCACCGAAGCGGACGCGCTCACGCTTGCCGACGAGATCGGTTACCCGCTCGTCGTGCGCCCGTCGTATGTGCTCGGTGGGCGTGCGATGGAAATCGTCCATGAGCCGCGCGATCTCGAGCGCTATATGCGCGAGGCCGTGAAGGTGTCCAACGATTCGCCGGTGCTGCTCGACCGTTTCCTGAACGATGCGATCGAATGCGATGTCGATTGCATCTCGGACGGCCAGGCCGTCTTCATCGGCGGCGTGATGGAGCACATCGAACAGGCCGGCGTGCATTCGGGCGATTCGGCCTGTTCGTTGCCGCCTTATTCGCTTTCGAAGGAGACGGTAGCCGAACTGAAGCGCCAGACCGGCGCCATGGCGCGCGCCCTGAACGTCGTGGGCCTGATGAACGTGCAGTTCGCGATTCAGCAGGTGAAGCAGGACGACGGAACGCTGAAGGACGTCATCTACGTGCTGGAAGTCAATCCTCGCGCTTCGCGTACCGTGCCGTACGTCTCCAAGGCGACGGGCCTCCCGCTCGCCAAGATCGCCGCGCGCGCAATGGTCGGACAAACGCTCGCTCAGCAGGGCGTCGAAAAGGAGGTCGAGCCGCCTTACTTCAGCGTGAAGGAAGCCGTCTTCCCGTTCGTCAAATTCCCGACCGTCGATCCGGTCCTGGGGCCGGAGATGCGTTCGACGGGCGAAGTGATGGGTGTCGGCCAGACGTTCGGCGAAGCGCTGTTCAAGTCGCAACTCGCCGCCGGCTCGCGACTGCCGGAGTCGGGCACCGTGCTGATCACGGTGATGGATGCGGACAAGGCGAAAGCGGTCGAAGTGGCCGGCATGCTGCATGAACTCGGCTACCCGATCGTCGCGACGAAAGGCACAGCCGCGGCGATTGCCGCAGCCGGTGTGCCCGTGAAGGTCGTCAACAAGGTGAAGGACGGGCGCCCCCACATCGTCGACATGATCAAAAACGGCGAGATCGCCCTCGTCTTCACGACGGTCGACGAAACGCGCGCCGCAATCGCCGATTCGCGCTCGATTCGCATGAGCGCCCAGGCAAATAAGGTCACGTACTACACGACGATGTCCGGCGCGCGCGCGGCCGTCGAGGGCCTGCGTTACCTGCGCGACTTGGAAGTCTATGATTTACAAGGCCTTCACGCTCGCCTAAACTAGGCTTCTGATTACTAGTCGGGGTCGGCTTCGACCCCAGATGCCGCGGTTAAGCGGCGTCCCCTCCGGTGGCCACAACGCCTGACGGGATGCACTTAACCGCGGTACTTTTTTATAGCCGTCTTTTTTGCTTACTGATCTGTCTATGAGCACTATTCCATTGACAAAACGGGGCGCCAACAAGCTGCGCGACGAACTGCAGCGATTGAAATCCATCGAGCGTCCCTCTGTCATCAACTCGATCGCCGAGGCGCGTGCGCAAGGCGATCTGTCCGAAAACGCCGAATACGATGCGGCAAAGGAAAAGCAGGGATTCATCGAGGGCCGGATTGCGGAGATCGAATCGAAGCTGGCCGCGGCCCAGGTGATCGACCCGTCCGCGCTGGATGCCGACGGCCGCGTGGTGTTCGCGGCCACCGTCGAGCTCGAGGATCTCGGTTCGGGCAACGTCGTGACGTATCAGATCGTCGGCGACGACGAGGCCGATATCGATCACGGTCTGATCTCCGTCAGCTCGCCGATCGCTCGCGCGCTGATCGGCAAATCGGAAGGCGACGTCGCTGCGGTGCAGGCGCCCGGCGGCGTGCGCGAGTACGAAATCATCGCCGTGAGCTACGTCTGACAGGCGGCCACGTGTCCCTGGCTCCGCATCGCATTTTCAGATTGCTCGTCGTCGTTTGGGTCGGCTCTTTGCTGACGATCGGCTACGCTGCCGCGCCCACGCTGTTTGCGACGCTGGACCGTGTCGCGGCGGGCGCTGTCGCCGCGCGGCTTTTTCGGATCGAAGCGATGATCGGCGTGTTGTGTGGGATTCTCGCGCTCGCGCTCGGCAACGTACTCGTGCGGCGCGGTTCGCTCGCGTACCGGCCGCTCAGAGGGTTGTTGGCCGGTATGCTGATTTGCGTGCTGGTCGGATATTTCGCGCTGCAGCCGTTCATGGAAGCGATGCGCACCGCGGCACTCGACGCCGGCGTGGATCTGGCGCATTCGGCGTATGCCACCCGATTCGGGATGCTTCATGGCGTCTCGAGCCTGATTTATCTGATCGAGAGCCTGCTGGGCGTCGTACTCGTCTGGAAGCTGCCCGTCGATACTATCGGCGGTGCGAGCAGCCGAACCTGACATGCCGCTCGAGAGTGGCCCCCGATATCGGACGGGCCCTGAAGTCCCGATTACTTCACTGTTTGATGCTGGCTCTTGGCGCTGGTCTGACGTTTCTTCGCACGCTTGACCGTGCCGCCCGCGGTGACGCGTTCATTGCCGCGCACGACCACGGTTTGCGGTTTCGGCCTGCGCTTGGGGTTGTCGCTCGGCTTGACGACCGTTACCAGGCGGGGTGCGGCACCGCGCCCGGCTTTTTCGCCGGCGGCTTGCTGCACACTCGGCATGGCGCGGCTGCGCGCTGCGCTAGCGCCGCCGGCACGGCCTGCGGTCTTGGCGCTGGCGGGGCTTTTCGCGGTGGCGGTGCGGCCCGCGGGTTTGGTCACCGCGGCGCGGGCGTTCTCCTGCGGCTTCCAGACCACGAGCAATTTGCCGATGTGCTGGATGGGAGCGGCGCCGAGCGTATCGCAGATCTGTTCGTAGATGGCCGCGCGCGCCTCGCGTTCGTCGCCGAATACGCGAATCTTGATGAGCTCATGCGCGGCGAGGTGGACCTTTATCTCGGCCAGCACGGCATCGGTCAGCCCATCGCCTCCGATCAGCACGACCGGTTTGAGCGCATGAGCCTGGGCGCGCAATTCGGCGCGTTGAGCGGGAGAGACTTTTAGGGCGGGCATGGGGGATCGGCAACTCGACTAGAATGTGGGCGGCTTGCGAATACGCGAGGCAGCTTGCAAATACGTTACGAAGGCGTGAGGAATGTGACAAACCGCGAGCGCGCGGCGGCCGCATCGGCAAAACGCGTATTATCCGCCAAAAGTGCGGCGACGCAGCAACAGTTGTAAACCTTTCGATGGCAAAAAATCGCTTCAATCAGTCGTGGCTGCACGACCATATCAACGATCCTTACGTCAAGCTGGCGCAGCGCGAAGGTTACCGCGCCCGCGCGGCCTACAAACTCAAGGAAATCGACGAGCAGGACAAGCTGATTCGCCCGGGGCAGGTCATCGTCGATCTCGGCTCGGCGCCGGGCAGCTGGAGTCAGTACGTGCGCAACAAGCTCGCGCACGGCGCGCGCCGCGATGAAAGCCGAGAGGGCGGCATCGACGGGACGATCATTGCGCTCGATCTCCTGCCGATGGAGCCCATCGCCGACGTTCATTTCATTCAGGGTGACTTTCGCGAAGAGGCCGTGGCGGCGCAGCTCGAAGAGAAAGTGGGCGATCGGCGCGTGGACCTTGTAATTTCCGATATGGCGCCCAATCTGTCCGGTGTGGCCGTGGCGGACGCGGCGCGTATCGAGCATATTTGTGATCTCGCCCTCGAATTCGCGCAGAACCACCTGAAGCCGGAAGGTGCTTTGCTCGTCAAATGTTTCCACGGGAGCGGCTACAGTCAGATCGTCGAGAAATTCAAGCGCCAATTCAAGACGGTCGCGGCGCGCAAGCCCAAGGCGTCCCGCGACAAATCGTCCGAGACGTTCATTCTGGGCAGGAATTTGAAGCGTCCGGGATAAGGAGCGTGTCAAGGGCGCCGGTGCCAGCGCTGCACCGCGCGGTGCCCGCACTGTGCGAAAACGACACGTTGACGGATCGGAAAACCCTATTTGCGCGGTAACGAAACGTTATGGCAGGGGTCTACGGACTGGATTAGAATGCTTTCGTGGTGCCGCAAGGTAAATGTAGGCGCCCGTCTATAAGGAAGGAGTGGTGCTTTGAACAACAATATGTTTTCGAAGGCAGCAGTGTGGCTGGTGATCGCACTGGTGCTGTTTACTGTGTTCAAGCAGTTCGACAAGCCCCGCGTCCAGGAAGGTGTCTCGTACTCCCAGTTCATGACGGATGCGAAGGACGGCAAGGTCAAGAGTGTCGTCGTTCAAGGGCGTAATCTCACGGTCACTCCTGCCGACGGTCAAAAGTACCAGATCGTATCGCCGGGCGACATCTGGATGGTCGGCGATCTGATGAAGTATGGCGTTCAGGTGAGCGGCAAGGCCGATGAAGAGCCGAGCGCGCTCGTATCGGCGCTTTACTACCTCGGACCGACGATTCTCATCATCGGATTCTGGTTTTACATGATGAGGCAGATGCAGGGCGGCGGCAAAGGCGGAGCGTTCTCGTTCGGCAAATCGCGCGCGCGTCTGATCGACGAGAACAACAACGCAATCAATTTCACGGATGTCGCCGGTTGTGACGAAGCGAAGGAGGAAGTGTCCGAACTCGTCGATTTCCTGCGCGACCCGCAAAAATTTCAGAAGCTCGGTGGACGCATTCCGCGTGGCGTGCTGCTCGTCGGGCCACCCGGTACCGGCAAGACGCTGCTTGCGCGCGCCATCGCCGGCGAAGCCAAGGTGCCGTTTTTCAGTATCTCCGGTTCGGATTTCGTTGAAATGTTCGTCGGCGTGGGTGCCGCGCGCGTTCGCGATATGTTCGAGCAAGCGAAAAAACATGCCCCGTGCATCGTCTTCATCGACGAAATCGATGCCGTCGGCCGCCACCGCGGCGCCGGCATGGGGGGCGGCAACGACGAGCGCGAGCAGACCCTGAACCAGATGCTCGTCGAGATGGATGGCTTCGAAGCCAATTCGGGCGTCATCGTCATCGCCGCGACGAACCGTTCGGACGTGCTCGACAAAGCATTGCTGCGTCCCGGCCGTTTCGACCGTCAGGTCTATGTCGGCTTGCCCGACATTCGCGGCCGCGAGCAGATTTTGAAAGTGCACCTGCGCAAGGTTCCGATCGCCAACGATGTCGACGCTGCCGTCATCGCGCGCGGCACACCGGGTTTTTCGGGTGCGGACCTCGCGAACCTCGTCAACGAAGCCGCACTTTTCGCGGCGCGCCGGGGCAAGCGCATCGTCGAGATGCAGGACTTCGAGGATGCCAAGGACAAGATCTTCATGGGCCCCGAGCGCAAGTCGGCCGTGATTCGCGAGGAAGCGAAGCGCGCCACGGCGTATCACGAAGCCGGTCACGCCGTCGTGGCGAAGTTGTTGCCGAAGGCCGATCCGGTTCACAAGGTCACGATCATTCCGCGCGGCCGCGCGCTTGGGGTGACCTGGCAATTGCCCGAGCACGATAACGAGACGTATTCCAAGGATTATCTGCTCGATCGGCTCGCGATCCTGTTTGGCGGCCGCGTTGCGGAGGAGCTGTTCCTGAATCTGATCAGCACCGGCGCCTCGGACGATTTCAACAAGGCCACGCAGACTGCTCGCGCGATGGTGACGCGCTTCGGTATGACGGATGCGCTCGGTCCGATGGTCTACGCCGATGACGAAAACGAAAGTTCGCCGTTCGGCCGGGGCTTTACACGCGCCATTTCGGAGGCGACGCAGCAGAAGGTCGATGCCGAGATTCGCCACGTGCTCGATGACCAGTACAACCTTGCACGGAGCCTGCTCGAAGCCAACCGCGACAAGGTCGAGGCTATGACTGCCGCGCTGATGGAATGGGAAACCATCGATGCGGACCAGATCAACGACATCATGGCCGGTCGCCCGCCGCGTTCGCCGAAGAGCGCTTCGCCGGCCGATGCCTCGTCCGGCAGTAGTGGGACGCCGCCGGGCGCTGAGGTCAAGCCGGGCAGCGCCACCGCGCCGGCCTGACGAAGGTTGCGATGCGTGACAGGGCCGGTGCGGTTGACGCACCGGCCTTTTTCGTTGCGTCGCGCACGCGCCCCTGGGTGTTTTTTCCTCGCACAACGATTCGTGACGCACACTGATCTTTCCCCGGCATCCCTTCCCGAGCCGCTGCAATGCGGCCGGTTCACGTTGACGTTCGAGCGGCCCCGCGTAATGGGAATTCTCAACGTCACCCCCGATTCGTTTTCCGATGGCGGGCGTTACGCGGCCCGCGACGACGCGCTGCGCCAGGCGGAACGCATGATTCACGAGGGCGTCGAGATCATCGATATCGGCGGCGAATCGACGCGCCCCGGCGCGCCGCCGGTACCGCTCGATGAAGAGCTGGCCCGCGTGATGCCGATCGTCGAGGCGTTGGCGGGAGTCGGGGTGCCGTTGTCCGTCGACACCTACAAGCCCGAAGTGATGCGGGCCGCACTGGCGGCCGGTGCGGACCTGATCAACGACGTCTGGGGTTTCCGTCTTCCGGGCGCCATCGAGGCCGTGCGCGATAGCGCCTGCGGTTTGTGCGCGATGCATATGCACGGAGAACCGCAGACAATGCAGCGCGGCAAGCCCGAGTATGCCGATGTGGTGGCGGATGTTCGTACGTTCCTGACGGAGCGTGTCGATACGCTGATGCGCGAAGGCATCGCGCGCGAACGGTTGAGCGTCGATCCGGGATTCGGCTTTGGGAAATCGACGTTCGAAGATAACTACGCGCTGTTGGCGCACCTACGGGATACCGCACCGCGGGTTGCGCCGGGAGCAAGGCCCTTTCCGATCCTGGCGGGGATGTCGCGTAAATCGATGTTCGGCGTCGTCACGGGTCGTGCGACGCCGGCCGAGCGGGTCGCGGCCAGCGTAGCGGGGGCGGTCTGCGCGGCTGAGCGCGGTGCAGCGATCGTGCGAGTGCACGACGTGGCGGAGACCGTCGATGCCATCAAGGTATGGGCCGCGGTGCGGGACGCCACGAGAAGTGCGGCCCAATCTAATTGACTGAACTGGATAAGGAAAAAAGAGAATGGCACGACGCTATTTCGGTACCGATGGAGTGCGGGGCAAAGTCGGTGAGGCGCCCATTACGCCCGATTTCGTATTGCGGCTCGGCTACGCTGCGGGAAAGGTGCTGGCGGGCGCGGACCGCCGGGTGGCCAAGCCTGGCTCGCGGCCCACGGTGCTGATCGGCAAGGACACGCGCGTATCCGGCTACATGCTGGAAGCCGCCCTCGAAGCCGGGTTCTCGGCGGCGGGAGTGGATGTGATGCTGGCCGGGCCGATGCCGACGCCGGCCGTCGCCTATCTGACGCGGGCGCTGCGGCTCTCGGCGGGCGTGGTGATCAGCGCATCGCACAACCCTTACTACGATAACGGCATCAAGTTTTTCAGCGCGGACGGCAACAAGCTTCCCGACGAGGTCGAAGCGATGATCGAAAGCGCACTCGACGAGCCATTGGAATGCGCGCCGTCCGAGCGGCTCGGCAAGGCGCGGCGGCTCGACGACGCGGCGGGGCGCTACATCGAATTCTGCAAGAGCACATTCCCGGCCGCCTTCGATCTTCACGGATTGAAGATCGTTCTCGATTGTGCGCACGGTGCGGCCTATCACATCGCGCCGCACGTATTCCACGAACTCGGAGCCGAGGTCATCTCGATCGGCGTCGCGCCGAATGGATTCAATATCAACGACGGCGTCGGCGCGACGGCGCCCGATGCGCTCGTGCGCGCCGTACTCGCGAATCGTGCCGATCTCGGTATTGCGCTCGACGGGGATGCGGATCGCCTGCAGATCGTCGACGGCGAGGGGCGGCTCTATAACGGCGACGAATTGCTTTATCTGCTCGTGAAGGATCGGATCGCGACCGAAGGCCGGGTAGCCGGCGCCGTCGGAACGCTGATGACCAACATGGCGGTGGAAGTGGCGCTGGTCCGTGAAGGGGTGCAATTCGTCCGGGCGGCGGTGGGCGACCGCTACGTGCTCGAGCAGTTGCACGAACATGGATGGCAGCTTGGCGCGGAGGGCTCGGGCCATATCCTCTCGCTCGATCGCCACAGCACCGGCGATGGCATCGTATCGGCGCTGCTCGTGCTGGCTGCCCTCAAGCGCAGCGGCCGCACATTGGCGGAGCATCTGGCCGATTTGACGCTGTTCCCGCAAAAGCTCATCAACGTACGGATGCGCGCGGGCGCCAAGTGGAAGGAAAGCGCTGCGCTGGGGCGTGCAGTTGCGGAAGCCGAACGTTTGCTGGCCGGCAATGGCCGCGTGCTGATTCGGGCCTCCGGCACGGAGCCGGTGTTGCGTGTCATGGTCGAAGCGCGCGAACGCGAGCTCGCCGTTCGTTGCGCCGAAAACATTGCCCAGGTGGCGGAGCGCGAGACGGCGTAGAGGCGTCGGACCGGAAAAAACGCCGCGATTCGCGGCGTTTCGTTTATGTAGTTTTTGCTGCCCGGCCGTCATATTCCGGCTACGAAGTTTTGTCGTCTTCGTCCGCAAAATTTCACCTATCGTCGGTCAATTTCTGAAAAAGTCGCTTCATCGTGTCAGCGCGACCATGACAGGGCGTCAACTTCCGGTCATATTACTGTCACAATAACTACCTAATCTCCCCGGTGTCGATCCACACGACCACACCACTGGGGGTAATCCATGAAATTGATGCAGACTGCGTTCGCCGGCGTTGCCGCGGCGCTTTTCGCGCTCTCCGCGCAAGCCGCTGACATTACCGGCGCGGGCAGCACGTTCGCCGCACCGATCTACACCAAATGGGCCGACGCCTATCAGAAGAGCGGTGGCGCCAAGGTCAACTACCAAGGCATCGGCTCGTCGGGTGGCATCAAGCAGATCATTGCCAAGACCGTCGATTTCGCGGGCTCGGACGCTCCGCTGAAGGACGACGCTCTGGCCAAGGACGGACTCTTTCAGTTCCCGACGGTAGTCGGCGGCGTGGTGCCCGTCGTCAACGTGCCGGGCGTGAAGGCTGGTGAGCTCGTTTTGTCGGGCGAGGTACTCGGCGACATCTATCTCGGCAAGATCAAGAAGTGGAACGATCCGGCGATCGTTGCGTTGAACCCGAAAGCCAAGCTGCCCGATACCGATATCGCCGTGGTCCGCCGCGCCGACGGCTCGGGCACGTCGTTCATCTGGACGCATTACCTCTCGCAGGTCAACCCCGAGTGGAAGTCGAAGATCGGCGAAGGCACGACGGTCAACTGGCCGACCGGTACGGGCGGCAAGGGCAACGATGGCGTCGCCGCATTCGTGCAACGTCTGCCGGGCGCGATCGGCTACGTCGAGTGGGCCTACGCGAAGCAGAACCACATGACCTACACGTCGCTCAAGAACAGCGCGGGTACGGTTGTCGAGCCGAAGACGGAGACGTTCAAGGC
>NZ_JBMRBK010000034.1:0-22667 GCF_057351765.1 Trinickia sp.
CGAAGCCTCCTGTTTTGGAATGGCCTCGATCGTATTTCGGGGAAAGAGACGCCCGATGCGTTGGAACGAACAACGATGCGGCAGTACGAACGAACCGCCGCTTTATGCTGAACGACTCCACGCGTTCATCGCCGGCCGTGCGGGTTGAGGAGGAAAGACATGCCAGTTGCCATCGGGATGGCGAAACAGCAGCAGCGTCACGGTCCCCGACGGACGATTCGCTTGCACACGCACGCAGCGGCTCGGTCGCGGCGTGCGGGAGGGCACCTGGCGGGCACTCACGCGCGTGAGATCCACTGGGCCGAGCCATTTCTCGACCAGTCTTCGTAACGAACGCTCTACCGTTGCCATCGTCGGTCTCCGGCTATAACGGCCTTCATGCTAACGGTAGGGATCGAACACGCGCGATGAGAAATTTCGGAATGTGCCCATCTCGAAGCGGTCTATGACGCAGTTTCCGGCACGCGCACCCATCCTTCCATCAACACGCGCGCACTGCGGCTCATGACCGCTTTCGTCACGGTCCATTCGCCATTTCGGCGGCTTGCCTGCGCACCCACGCGCAGCGTGCCCGATGGATGGCCGAAGCGCACCATCTCGCGCTCGCCGCCGCCGGCCGCGAGATTGACGAGGGTGCCGGGAATCGCCGCCGCCGTCGCGATTGCCACCGCGGCGGTGCCCATCATCGCGTGGTGCAGCTTGCCCATCGACATCGCTCGCACGAGCAAATCGATATCGCTGGCCGCCACGCGCTTGCCGCTCGACGCAACGTAATCCGCTGGCGTGGCCACGAACGCGACCTTCGGCGTATGTTGCCGGCTCGCGATCTCCTCGGGCGTCGCGATGAGTCCCATGCGCCACGCTCCGTGCGCGCGAATCGCCTCGAACATCGCGAGTGCCTTGGCGTCCCCGTTGATGGCGTCCTGCAGCTCCGTGCCCGTGTAACCGATTGCGGCGGCGTCGACGAAAACGGTCGGAATGCCGGCGTTGATCATCGTCGCCTTCAAGGTGCCGAGGCCTGGCACGTCGAGATCGTCGACCACGTTCCCCGTCGGAAACATCGCGCCGCCCGCGCCGTCTTCGTCGGCCGCCGGGTCGATGAATTCAAGTTCGATCTCGGCAGCCGGAAAAGTCACGCCATCCAGTTCGAATGCGCCTGTCTCCTGGACATGGCCGCCGGTCATCGGTACGTGGGCGACGATGGTCTTGCCGATGTTCGCCTGCCAGATGCGTACCGTCGTCACCCCGTCGCGCGCAATGCGTTGCGCGTCGATCAGCCCGTTCGCGATCGCGAACGGACCGACGGCAGCGGAAAGGTTGCCGCAGTTGCCGCTCCAATCGACGAAAGGCCGATCGATCGAAACTTGTCCGAAGAGGTAATCGACATCGTGATCGGCGCGGGTGCTCTTCGAAACGATGACGGTCTTGCTCGTGCTCGACGTGGCTCCGCCCATGCCATCGATCTGCTTGCCGTAGGGGTCGGGGCTGCCGATCACGCGCATGAGCAACGCGTCGCGGGCCGGGCCGGGAACGCGCGCCGCCGCGGGCAAATCCTGCAAACGAAAAAATACGCCCTTGCTCGTGCCGCCGCGCATATAAGTCGCGGCAATCTTGATCTGCGGTGCGTGAGTCATGAATGAGGGTGTCCTGGAAGAATCGACGGTACCGGTTCGTCGGACCGGTACCGCCTAAGCACTGCATCGATCCTCTCGATCAGAGCGGCGCCGCCGTGGCCGATTCGAGAAAATCCTGCGCGAAACGCTGCAGCACGCCGCCTGCTTCGTAGATCGAGACTTCCTCGGCCGTATCGAGCCGGCACGTCACCGGAACAGCCACGCGCTCGCCGTTGCTGCGATGGATGACGAGCGTCAGATCGCTGCGCGGCGTGCGCTCGCCGATCACATCGAACGTTTCCGTGCCGTCGATGGCGAGCGTCTTGCGATTGACGCCGGGCTTGAATTCGAGCGGCAGGATGCCCATGCCGACGAGGTTGGTACGGTGAATGCGCTCGAACCCCTCGGCAACGATCGCTTCGACACCCGCCAGACGTACGCCCTTCGCCGCCCAGTCGCGCGACGATCCTTGTCCGTAATCGGCGCCCGCGATGACGATGAGCGGTTGTTTGCGCGCCATGTAGGTTTCGATGGCCTCCCACATGCGCGTCACGTTGCCTTCGGGCTCGATGCGAGCGAGCGAGCCCGCTTTGACCTTGCCGCCTTCGACGACCATCTCGTTGCGCAGCGTCGGATTGGCGAACGTGGCGCGTTGTGCCGTCAGGTGATCGCCGCGGTGAGTCGCGTACGAGTTGAAGTCTTCTTCGGGCAGGCCCATTTTGGCCAAATACTCGCCTGCCGCGCTCGTCGACAGAATCGCATTGGACGGCGAGAGGTGGTCCGTCGTGATGTTGTCGCCCAGTACGGCGAGGGGCCGCATGCCCGCGAGTGAGCGCTCGCCGGCCAGCGCGCCTTCCCAGTACGGCGGGCGCCGGATGTAGGTACTGTCGGGGCGCCAGTCGTAAAGCGGATCGGTCGCGTCGTTCGATTCCACCGAGAGTGCGAACATCGGTTCGTACACCTGACGAAAATGCTCGGGCTTCACACTGGATGAAACCAGTGCATCGATTTCCTCGTCGCTCGGCCACAGATCTTGCAACGTCACGCGCCGGCCGTCGGGTGTGACGCCGAGGGTGTCGTTTTCGATATCGAAGCGAATCGTGCCGGCAATGGCATAGGCCACGACGAGCGGCGGCGAAGCGAGGAACGCCTGTTTCGCATACGGATGGATGCGGCCGTCGAAGTTGCGGTTGCCAGAAAGCACGGCCGTGGCAAAGAGGTCGCGTTCGACGATCTCGCGTTGGATCGCCGGATCCAGCGCCCCCGACATGCCGTTGCACGACGTGCACGCATAGGCCACGACGCCGAAGCCGAGGCGTTCGAGCTCGGGCAGCAGGCCCGCCGCTTCGAGGTAGAGCGTCACGGCCTTCGATCCGGGCGCGAGCGATGTCTTCACCCACGGCTTGCGCAGCAGTCCGAGCCGGTTCGCATTCCGTGCAACGAGCCCCGCCGCGATCATGTTGCGTGGATTGTTGGTGTTCGTGCAGCTCGTGATGGCGGCGATGATGACGGCGCCGTCCGGCATCGCGCCGGGCTCGTCGTCCACCTTGCCGGCGATGCCGCGTGCGGCGAGCTCGGCGGTCGGCACGCGATTGTGTGGATTCGAAGGTCCGGCGATGTTGCGGGTGACGCTCGAGAGGTCGAACGTGAGCGTGCGCTCGTAGACCGCGCTTCCCAGGCTGTCGGCCCACAGGCCCGTCGTTTTCGCGTAGGTTTCCACGAGCGCCACGAGTGCTTCGTCGCGGCCCGTCAGCTTGAGGTAGCGGATCGTTTGATCGTCGATATAGAACATCGCGGCCGTTGCGCCGTACTCGGGTGCCATATTCGAGATCGTCGCGCGATCCCCAAGCGTGAGGCGCGATGCGCCCTCACCGTGGAACTCCAGGTAAGCCGACACGACCTTCTGCTGGCGCAGGAACTCGGTCAACGCCAGTACGATATCGGTCGCTGTGATGCCGGGTTGCCGCGCGCCCGTCAGTTCGACGCCGACGATATCGGGCAGGCGCATCCACGAAGCGCGACCCAGCATGACGCTTTCGGCCTCGAGCCCGCCCACACCGACGGCGATGACGCCGAGCGCATCGACCATCGGCGTGTGCGAATCCGTGCCGACGAGCGTGTCGGGAAACGCCACGCCGTCGCGCACCTGCACCACGGGGCTCATCCGCTCGAGATTGATTTGATGCAGGATGCCGTTGCCCGGCGGAATCACATCGACGTTGCGAAAAGCCCGCTTCGTCCAATCGATGAAATGAAACCGGTCTTCGTTGCGACGGTCCTCGATGGCGCGGTTCTTCGCGAATGCATCGGGGTCGTAGCCACCGCATTCGACGGCGAGCGAATGATCGACGACAAGCTGCGTCGGCACGACCGGATTGATCATGGCCGGGTCGCCGCCCCGGGCCGCGATGGCATCGCGCAAGCCCGCGAGATCGACGAGCGCGGTTTGACCGAGGATATCGTGGCAGACGACGCGTGCCGGAAACCAGGGGAAATCGATCTCGCGCTTGCGTTCGATCAACTGCGCGAGCGCGGCTTCGAGCAGCGCGGGCTCGCACCGGCGCACGAGATTCTCGGCGAGTACGCGCGACGTGTAGGGCAGCGTGTCGTAGGCGCCGGGCACGAGCGCGTCGACGGCGGCGCGCGCGTCGAAGTAGTCGAGACCCGTGCCGGGTAACGGTTTGCGATAGGCGGTATTCATCGGCGTTGTTCGATCGGCACGAACTTCAGGTTTTCCGGGCCGGTGTAATTGGCGCTGGGGCGGATGATCTTGTTGTCGATCCGTTGCTCGATCACGTGCGCGCTCCAGCCCGAGGTGCGGGAAATCACGAAGACCGGCGTGAACATCGCCGTGGGGACGCCCATCATGTGATACGACACGGCGCTGAACCAATCGAGATTCGGGAACATCTTTTTCGCGTCCCACATCACCTGTTCGAGCCGCTCCGCGATATCGAAGAGTTTCGTGTCGCCGGCTTCCTGCGAGAGCTGTTTCGCCACCTCTTTGATAACTTTATTGCGCGGATCGGAGAGGGTATAGACCGGGTGTCCGAAGCCGATCACGACTTCCTTGGCTTCCACGCGGCGACGGATATCGGCTTCGGCTTCATCTGGCGTCCGGTAGCGCGATTGGATCTCGAACGCCGCCTCGTTCGCGCCGCCGTGTTTGGGCCCGCGCAGCGCGCCAATCGCGCCGGTGATGGCCGAGTACATATCCGAACCCGTGCCGGCAATCACGCGGCCCGCAAACGTGGATGCGTTGAATTCGTGCTCGGCGTAGAGAATCAGCGAAGTGTGCATCGCCCGCACCCACGACGGGCTTGGGGGCTTGCCGTGCAGCAGATGCAGGAAGTGACCGCCGATCGAATCGTCGTCCGTTTCGACTTCGATGCGTCGGCCATTGTGCGAGTAGTGATACCAGTAGAGCAGCATCGAGCCGAGCGAAGCCATCAGCCGATCGGCAATGTCGCGCGCGCCGGCTGCGCTGTGGTCGTCCTTCTCGGGCAGCACGGTGCCGAGCACCGAGACGCCCGTACGCATCACGTCCATCGGATGCGCGCCGGCCGGCACGCATTCGAGCGCGGCCTTCACGGGCGAAGGCAGACCGCGCAGCGCCTTGAGCTTGCGCTTGTAGGCCGCGAGCTCCGCGGCCGTCGGCAATTGTTCGTGTACGAGCAGATGGGCGATTTCCTCGAATTCGCAAGCCGTGGCGACATCGAGAATGTCATAGCCGCGGTAGTGCAGGTCGTTACCGGTGCGGCCCACCGTGCAAAGCGCGGTACTGCCCGCGCTGACTCCAGACAGGGCGACCGATTTCTTGGGCTTGAATGAACCTGCCGCGAGCGCGTCCTTGCCTGCTTCACTCATGATTTTGTCTCCGAATGCTCCGATGGCTTGCTGGCGGCGAACAGCGCGTCGAGCTTCTCCTCGTACGCGTGATAGCCGAGATAGTGATAAAGGTCCGCGCGCGTTTGCATCGTCGGGACGGCCGCCTTCTGCGTGCCGTCGCGCATGACCGTCTCATAGAAGTTGAGGGCGGCCGCGTTCATCGCCCGATAGGCGCCGCAGCAGTAGAGCGCGATGTCGACGTTGGCCGTCTTCAACTCATCCGTCGTGAAAAGCGGCGTGGAACCGAACTCGGTCAGGTTGGCGAGAATCGGGACCTTGACCGCCGCCTTGAAACGCCGGTAGTCGTCGAGCGTTTTCATCGCTTCGGGGAAGATCATATCGGCGCCGGCTTCAACATAGGCCACGGCACGTTCGATCGCTGCGTCGAGCCCTTCGGTCGCAGCCGAATCGGTGCGGGCCATGATGACGAACGCATCGTCCGTGCGCGCATCGACCGCCGCCTTCACACGATCGACCATCTCGGCGGCCGGCACGCATTCCTTGCCGGGGCGATGCCCGCAGCGCTTTTGTCCAACCTGGTCTTCGATGTGCACGGCCGCGACGCCGGCCTTGATGAACGAGCGCACGGTGCGCGCGATGTTGAATGCGCCGCCCCAGCCCGTGTCGATATCGACGAGAAGCGGCAGCGAGCAGGCATCGGTGATACGACGCGCATCGATGAGCACGTCGTCCATCGTGCTGATGCCGAGATCGGGCATGCCGAGCGAGTTGGCGGCGACGCCGCCGCCCGACAGATAAACGGCTTTGAAGCCGACGGCTTCGGCCATCTTCGCCGCGTACGCCGTGATCGCGCCGACGACCTGCAATGGGCCCTCGGCCGCAACGGCAGCGCGAAATCGCGCGCCTGCGCTCGTCGATTGCTGTGAGGTTATGTTCAATTGAATCGCTCCGTATGATCCGGTGCCTGCAATGCAAGGTGTGGGCCAGGGTAAATCGTCTTTCGTAAGCTGCTGATTATGCGGGAAAGTCGTCTCTGGTATGTGCGCGTCACGTTTCATATTTGAAATCCGCGATTTCAAATATGGCGATGACGGATCATAATACGCCGTACTCTCCTTCCGTCGACTTCAAGCGGGATCCGCGTTGAGCCATTTTCCACCCGATCTTTCGCCACGGCCCGTCATCTGGGCGTTCGGTATCAGCCGACTGCGCGAACTTTTCTTCGAAATCGTCGGCGAATACGAGGCGCGTGCCGAGATCCGTGTCATCGCCAGTGCTTATGACGACGCGGTGCGCGAGGTGCGCGAGGGCGGTTCGCGACCGCCGGATGTCGTCGTGGCTGGGGGCTCCAACGCCGCCTATCTGAGGACGCGCGTTCCCGTGCCGGTGGTGCAAATCGGTCCGACGGGACTCGACATCATGCATTCGCTGTCGCGCGCGCGGTGGCAATCGGCCTCGGTTGCGCTCGTGAGTCCTGGCGAGACCCCGCCCGAGATTCGCAACTTCGTCACGGCGTTTGGGCTCGACATCGTCTTTTCGTCGTACCGCTCGGCGCAAGACGCTCAGGCGTGCGTGCTCGAGTTGCGCGAGCGGGGCGTCGAGGTCGTCGTGGGCCCCGGTCTCGTGACCGACCTGGCCGCCGCGGCGGGAATGGGGGCGGTCTTTCTCTACTCGCACGCTTCGGTGCGCGCTGCCTTCGATACGGCGCTCGAAGTGGCGCAGGCCACGCGCGGCGAAGCCCGCCGCCGCCAACATATCGATAATTTGCTGCAACACCTTCGCGACGGCGTCGTGGCTCTCGATGCCCAGGGGCGAGTCGAAGCGATCAACCGGCCGTTGGCGGCGGCGCTGGGCATCGACCCCGCGCTCGCGGTGGGGCAGCCGCTGGCGACGCTGGCGCCCGATGTCGTCGCTGCGCTGCCGGACGCACATGGCGATGCATTGCTGACGCTGCGCGGCGTCAGCTACCTCGTGCACCGCGGGCCGCTTGCCGATGCCGGCGAAGCGCAAGGCGCGGTGCTCACGTTTCAGGAATCGCGGGCCGTGGAGCGGCTCGACCGGACGCTGCGTTCGGCGCAACTCGGGCATCGATTTGCGGCGCGCTATCGACTCGAGGATCTGGTGGGGCGCAGTGAGCCGATGGAGCGTGTGCGCACCCTCATGCGCCGCTACGCAAAATCGGATGCCACGGTGCTCGTGCTCGGCGAAAGCGGCACGGGCAAGGAGATGGTGGCGCAGGGCATGCATCGCCTCAGTGCGCGCCGCAAGTTTCCGTTCGTCGCCATCAATTGCGGGGCATTCCCCGAAGCGCTGCTCGAGAGCGAGCTCTTCGGCTACGAGGAAGGCGCATTTACGGGCGCTCGCAAGGGTGGCAAGGCGGGCTTGATCGAAGCCGCGCATCGCGGCACGCTTTTTCTCGATGAGATCGGGGAAATGCCGTTGCCGCTGCAAAGCCGGCTGCTTCGTGTGTTGCAAGAGCGCGAGGTCGTGCGGCTCGGTGCGACGGAGCCGACCCGAATCGATATCCGCATCGTCGCGGCTACGCATCGGTCGTTGGCCGATGCGATCGAAACGGGCGCATTTCGGGCGGATCTCTATTACCGCCTCAATATTCTCAGCATCGCCCTGCCGCCATTGCGCGAGCGAACAGAAGACATCGTGCCGCTCGCCGCGCAGCTCCTACTGCAGGCGGCGCAGCGCGAGCCCCGGCTCGCGAACCGCGTTCGGGAAATCGAAGCGGCCGAGCGCCTGATTGCCGACATCGACCAATCGTTGCGCCGCTACGGCTGGCCGGGAAACGTCCGCGAGCTGCAAAACGTGGTCGAACGGATTGCTGTCGAGCTGGCTGACGCCGACGGCCCGGACGCCATGCTCGAGCCCCTGGGGAGCGAGGCGATGCGGGCCATCGTGCCCGAATTGTTCGTGCGAGCGCGCCGGGGCGAAGTCGAGACCCGGACGCTGCGGGAGCGCAGCCGTCATATCGAAGCGGACGAGGTTCGAGCCGCGCTCGCGGCGTGCGGGGGCGATCGCGAAGCCGCCTGCGCGATGCTCGGCATCAGCAAGACCACGCTCTGGCGCAAGCTCAGTGTCGTCCCGCGCGCGGACGGTTCGGCCGACTGACCGGGGGCCCGTGACCGCCGCTGCCGATCAGTCGGACGGCACCGGGTGTCTCCTTTTTGACGAATCGGACTATTTAAATCGCGGATTTGCAAAAAAAGTTCGTCCGACCCGCAATTGAAAAACGGTAATTTGTGCTATTCGAATTGCGTGCGCAAACGTTGTCGTGCGCTAGCCTCAGCGCTCGTGCGGCAGGCTGGGCGCGGGTCTATGGCATGCGACGCAAAGTAAACGAGCGATTTTTGCAAACAATGGTTTCGCAAACGTTTTCCTCCGCGCGCAATGCGTTTTGCAATTAGGGAATTCGCGAAAAACGGTAACAAAGGTTTTACTTTTAAGATGAATGTCGGCTAGAATCTGCCCGATTCTGGTGCTGACTGGTTGAGCCTCCTTGCGAGGGGCGCTGTTGCTTGCTCGCGGGAAACACATTCCTCCGGACTTTCGATTGGATGCGCAAGCGCTTCCGGCGCTCCGCGGGGAGCCTTGTTGTCTGTGAAAACGGAATTGGGTAGGGCTGAAGGCTGATGCGCTCGGACCAGCGCGGATCAGGGCCCGCTTCGCAAAAAAATTGCTACGGGGCAAGCGTTGAAGACACGGCGGAGAAAGGTTGCGGGAGGCGGCGCACCGAAGCGTAGCTCGACGATGGGTGGCTTGCGCGGGCTGACGGCGACTTTCATTCTGGCGTCCGGTTTGGCGGCCAGCGCGGTTTCGGCGAGCGCCGGCGCGGCGGCGCCCACTGTCGGCGCGCGCTCGCCTTATCCGTCCGTCAACGTTGCCTTTTTCAATGGCGCGCATTTGCCCGTCGATGCCTTGCAGGCGTTCGATGCGGTCGTCGTCGATCCTTCGTCCGGCTTCTCGCCGTCGGCGCATCCGCTGGAGCACACCGTCTGGGTCGCGCGCGTCACCGCGACGGCCGCCGGCGAGCCGGCCGAATTCGTGGCACGCGAAATCGCGCCGCTCTGGGCGAGCGGCTATCGAGGCTTCCTGCTCGAGAGCAAGGCTGCGATCGCTGCATTCGATGCAATACGGTCGGCCCATCCGGAGGCCCGCCTGCTGATTGGCGGCCCTGACGCCTTGGCAGCCGCGACGCCGCATGGGAGTACGGTTTATGCGGTCGTCGGCAGCGCCCTCGTGCACGGTTGGGACGACGACAACGTGCGCTCGACGGATATTTCGGAATCCGAACGAAGCCGCCGCGTAGCCGAGGCCCAGGCCTTCATGCGTGCGAGTGGCGTGCCTGTCGTCTCGCTCGAATTCTGCCCCCGTACGGACCGCGAGTGCAGCCGCGCCACGGCCGCGCAGGTCGCGGCCACGGGCGTCACGCCGTATGTCACCGATCAGGCGCGCGATGTCGTCGGGATCGGCGCCATCGAAGTCGTGCCGCGCAAAGTACTCGTCATTCAGGACACCGCGCCGGACGCACCGCTCGATCTTTCGCCCGGTGTGCGGGATCTGGCCACGCCGCTCAATTACCTTGGTTACAGCGTCGAGTACGCAAACGTCAACGACGCCCATCTGCCGGAAAACGTGACGCCCGACCGCTATGCGGGCGTCGTTGCCTGGTTCGAGGGCGCCGGTGTGCACGATGCCGATGCCTGGCGCCGCTGGCTCGATGCGCGCATTGCGAGTCATGTGCCCGTTGCGGTGCTCGGCCAATTCGGCTTCGACGCGGCCGGCGACGACGGCGCCAACCTCGACCTGAGCCCGGTCGCGGGCCCCTTCGCCGGACATGTCGACGTGGTTGCGCGCGATCCGATGATCGGCTTCGAAATCGATCCGGGCCTCGAGGCGCGCGATGTTGCCGGCGTCAAGGCCGGTGCGCACAGTCGTTCGCTGCTGCGCGCCCGGGCAGGCAGCGAGATCGTCGATCAGGCAGCAATCACCCCATGGGGCGGCTTCGCGTTGAGCCCCTACACCGTGGTGCCGCTCAATGGCATCGACCAGGAGCGCTGGGCGATTCAGCCGATGGCGTTTTTGACGGCGGCGCTGCGCCTGCGGTCCATTCCTTCGCCGAGCGTCACCACGGAGAACGGCCGGCGATTGTTCATGGTGCACGTGGACGGCGACGGCTTTGCTTCGCGCGCCGAGTTTCCCGGCGAGGACTACTCGGGCGATGCGCTGTACGACAGGGTCTTCACACGCTATCGCGTCCCGATGACGCTCTCGGTCATCGAGGGCGAAGTCGGCCCGGCCGGGCGCTACCCTTCGATATCGCCGCGGCTCGAGGAAATCGCGCGCAAGATGTTTGCGCTGCCCTATGTCGAGATCGGCTCGCACACCTTTTCGCACCCGTTCGACTGGACGCTCGTCGATGCCAAAACCGGCACGCGGGTCGACCGCGGCGGCGGCGACACGGCGTTCTCGCTCGATATTCCGCACTATCAGTTCAATATAGATCGCGAGATTAGCGGCTCGATCGACTATATCGACACACGGCTCGCGCCGCCGGGAAAGAAGACGGTGGTGCTGCAGTGGCCCGGCAATTGCCAGCCGCCCGCGATCGTCGTGCGGAAGGTGGCCGCGGCCGGCGTCGCGAACATCAACGGCGGCGATACGGTCATCACGAAGCGCGCCAACAGCTGGACGAATATCGCGCCGATCGGCGTCGACAAGGGTCCCGGGGCGTATCAGATCTATGCGCCGAACCAGGACGAGAATGTCTATACGAACGATTGGCTCGGGCCATTCTATGGCTTTACGCGCGTACTCGAAACGTACGATATGACCGAGCGGCCGCTGCGGTTCAAGCCGATCGATGTCTACTTCCACATGTATAGCGGCACGAAAATCGCGTCCTTGCGTGCGCTCGACGAGATCTTCTCGGCTGTCCTCAAGCAGCCTGTCCTGCCTGTGCATATCACGGACTACACGGAGAAAGTGCTCGATTGGCGTACGTTTGCCGTGGCGCGCAGCATCGTGCCGGGCAGCGACCAGTGGGTCGTGCGCGGCAACGGCGCCGTTCGCGAGGTGCATTGGCCGGACAACAGCCGGCCCGATATCGGGCGCTCGCCCGGCGTCACGGGCTTCGCTCCGGGGCCGGACGGCACCTACGTCCATATCGACGACGGCGCCGCGGTGATCACGTTCGACGGCGCGGCAGGCGCGGCCACTCCCTATATCGAGCAGGCCAACGGTTTCGTGCGGCATTTCGTTCGGACTGCTCACGGTATGGCGTTCGAGTTCGGGGGCTACTACCAGCCGTTCGTAAAGCTCGCCGATGCCCGGGCATGCCGTGTGCGTGTCGGCGGCAAGCCCGTCACCGCGAGCGGCAACGCGGGCGAACTCCGTTTCGATGTACCCGCTGTAGAGGGATCGCATGTGACTTATCGACCTGTCGAGATCGACTGCGAGCGAGGTGGCCTCAAGTGAGCACGACCAACGCTCAACCCCCGCGCATCGCTCCGGCTTGGCTGATCGCGCTGCTTAGCGGCGCTGTCCTCGGCGCGCTCTACCTGGTTACGCCGCGAGGCGATATTCGGCAGCGCGTCGAAGCGACCGGTTCGCCGAGCTCGCTCAGCGTCGCTTATCTCGAAGCGTGGTCGCGCGTGCAACCCGATAACGAGACCTTCATGACGGTGCTCGCATCGCAATATGCGCACCTGGGCCGTGTCGACGACGCCGAGCGCATGGCCGAGCGCCTCGACACGCTGCGCTCCGACGATGCGCACCGCACGGCGGCATTCGTGCGCGTGGCGATCGCCGAGCAGCGCTATTTTGCGCTGAGCAGTGCCGATGCACGCCGTCCGGCCGCACTCGCCGAGTGGCGAGCCCGCATTGCCGCGGCGGCGAAGGTCGCCCGTGCGGAGAAGGACTTGTCCTGGCTGGCGACGCGTGCCGCCGCATCCGGCGATCCGCGGCTTGCAGCGCAGCTCTATGCACAGTTGTCGAACTCCGACTCCCATGGCCGGCCGCAATGGGACACCTATGTCGCGCGGTATGCGCTCGAAGGCGGCGAATATCGCCTCGCCGCCGCCGCATGGTTCCGCAAGCAGGATGCCGCACGCGATCGCGACGATGCGCGCCGCTGCTTCCTGTCGGGGATCGGCGCGTTGCGCGCCGGGAATCTGATGGATGACGCCGTGGCGGCGGCCGAGACACATCTCGGCTCGCTTGCCGACGATCCGGCTACCCTCGTCGAACTCGTCAATCTCGCGCGGGCCGCGAACCGCCCCGATGCGGTCGATCGCTTCGCAAAAATGCTCGCGAAGTATGCGCAGGCAGATGGCGCGCCGACGCGCGGAGTCTCGCAGCAGCGTGCCTACGCCTATATGGATGGGCCGCTGCCGGCACGCGGCGCGCAATGGTCCACACGTGCAGTGGCTGCCATGCACGGCGCGCAAATGGATGGCTATGGCGTGATTCGTATCGCAGCGACGGCCCCCGCTCCGGCGGCTGACAACGCGCATGCGAGCAAGGCCAAGCCGACCCCCGCCGACGTCGCCTATGGTGCATTCGTCGAAGCGGGCGATATGGCCAGCGCCGAGCAGCTCGCGAAAGCGCAGGTCGAACGCAACCCGGGTTCGGCGTTGTGGACGCAGCGTCTCGCGCAATCCGCGCAATGGAATCGCGATCCCGCGGTCGCGCTGCATGCATGGCTTGCGTACGCACGCATCAGCAACGATCCCGCCGCGTGGGGCAACGTCCTGCGCATGGCGCCCATGCTCGACGACGACGAAGCGTACCTTGCGGCCGCCGAACGCGATGCACGAGCCGCGCCCGGAGATATGAAGAAGGTCGACGCGGTGACCGCGACGCTCGAACGGCTGGGACGTCCGGATCAAGCCATTGCCTTTTTGCGTTCGCTGCCGCGCGGCAAGAACGCGGACGCACTCGATACCCGCATCGGGCAGTTGGCCGAGCGTGCCGGTCATGACGATGTCGCGCTCGATGCTTATCGTTCGGCACAGACTCATCGGCCTCGCAATGTCGATGCCGCGCTGCGAACGGCGAGCGTGCTCTATCGCAAGGGGGACTACCGTGGCGCGTTCTCGGCATTGCGTGCCGCGAGCCCGGCCGCAACCGACAACGATGCGGTCTACTGGCGCAATTACGGCGAACTTGCGCGCCTGCTCAAGCGCGACGACGAGGCGAATCTGGCCTACCGCCACCTGCTGGCCGGCAAAGCCGCAACGCCCGACGATCTCGGCGACATGACGCATTTCTACGAGCCGTACCCGATCGATGCGGCGCGCGTCGCCGAACTGCGTTTCAGGCGTGACCACAGCATGCTCGCGTTGCAGGACGCGATCTACTATTACACCGAAGCCGGCGCGACGGATCGCATCGGGAAACTGTTCGCGAGCCTCGACGCGAGCGAGCGGCAAGCGGTGCAGACCTCGCCGGCCGTACTGAGCGCGCGCGCGGAGTATTACCGTCTGACCGGGCGGCCCGGCGAGGCAATCGCCGATCTTCGTGCCGCGCTGAGCCTGCCCGGTGCCAACAGCGATACGCGCTCAGCTTATTTGTGGATGCTCGTCGACTACGGTTCCGACGCGGAAGTCGCCGAGGCATTGCGGCGTATGCAGGGCCGCGAAGACACGAGTGCCGCGATGTGGGGACCGTTGGCCGCTGCGGCGATGCGGTTGCACAAGCCCGTTGTCGCACTCGGGTATCTGCGGCGTCAGTCCGCCTCGCTCTCGCGCGATCCGCTGTGGTTGCTGACGTATGCCGATGCGCAGGAGATGGCCGGGCGCAGTGACCTCGCGTGGTCCATCCGGCATAAAGTCTGGCTGCAACTGGCACGCGATCGAAACGTAACGGGCGCTCCGGACAGCGCGCGTCAGTCGACGCGAGCGACGCGCGGCGCGCGGCCCGCCGAGGTCGTCGATGAGCTTCGCGGGCGGCGCGTTGCCCTGTCGACCACGTTCGCGACCGGCGATGCATCGCTCGCCATGCTCGACGATCTGCTCGCGGGCGATAAGCGTAACAACGTGCCCGAAGCGTCGCGTTCGCTTTTGGGGACGGTCGACGGTTTGCCGGGTCCGGGCACGCTCGATCGGCGTGAGCTCGCCCACAATACGCGCCTGCGTCATGCGGTGGCAAAGGACGTGGCGATTGCCTGGGCGTTGTCGCGCGAGGCCAATCCGCTCGCCAAGCGCTGGCTGGCCCAGCAGTATGCGGCACGCTTATCCCAGCCCGTCGATTCGCAACTCGCGATTGCGCTGGCCGACAACGACGAAGCGCAGATGAAGCGCTTGCTCGATGAAGCGCGCTCGCGCTTGCCGCTCTATGAGCGGATCGACGCGGCATCCGCGATCGATCGTCCGGGCGAGGCGCAGCATCTCGCCTTTACCGGTCTCGAAGGCGCGCCCGCCGACGACGAACTGCACACGCGCCTCGTGGACACGATGCTGGCGTGGCCGCAATCGATCGACGCGTCGGTCACGAACCACGTGGAGCATCCGCTCGACTATGTCGAACAGACGCTCGCGGCGAGCCGCAAGCTTTCCGACCGATACATGGTGGGGGTCGAGGGCGTGCAGCGCTTCATGCGCTCGACCGATCAGTCTCAACTCGTCAACGTTCCGAGCACCGAGCGCTCGATTGCCTTCAGCCTGCGCAGACAGACGCTCGATTCGATGTTCGCGGTCACGGGTGGCCGGCGCGAGGCGCTCAACAGTTTCTATACGCTGCAGCTTGCCGCGCAGGCCGGCCGCAACGGCCCGCTCGAGGTCGGCTTGCGGCTCGGACGCAACCAGACTGTCGACGAGAATCAGCTGCTGTTCGTGGGCGGCATGAAAGATAATGCGATCGGCGATTTCACGTGGCGCCTGACGCAGCACATTTCGCTGACGGGTAACGTGGACGCGAGCCGTTTTTACAGCCAGAGCCGCAACTATCTGGGCAGCGGGTTACTGACCTCGGGCGAGCTCAGCTACCGCATTCGCACCAATTACCCTGATTACACGCTGCGCCTCGTCGGCGCGCACGGCGACTATCACGCGAGCGGCAGCGCCGACGATCTCGTGACGAGACTCGTGCCGATCGCGAATCGGCCCGTCACGGCAAGCGATCTGATGCCGCAGACGTATACGCAGTACGGGCTTTTCTTCGGTTTCGGAGACGACTTGCGTACGCGGTACACGCGTGCCTGGCGGCCGTTCCTCGACGTCGGCATCATGCACGACTCGAATCAGGGATGGGGGCCGGGCGGCAGTATCGGGCTCGCGGGGTCGGTCTTCGGCGGGGATCACGCCGCGCTCTTCTTCGAGCATCAGCGCGTGTCGAGGCAGGGCACGCCGGTGACGCAAATCGGCGCGCGTTATAGCTGGTTTTACTGATCGTTTCATCGATCCGGCAAGCGGTTTCGAATCTAGCAGAATCAACAGAGTCAACAAGGAGTCATTCGATGAGCAACAACAAACGGTGGGGTCGTTCGCTGCAGTGGATCGTCTCGCTCGCGATGTCGGTCCTCGCGCTGGGCGCATGCAGCTCGATCAGGCAAACCGCTGCGCCGGCACTCGGCGTGCAGGATTCGATCGCGGTCGTGCCGATGGTCAACTATACGGAAACGCCGGCGGCGGGCGGCAACGCGGCGGCTATCGCGGCGGGTGTGCTGCGCACGAACGGATGGAGCGATGTGCGTATCGCCCCGGCCGACGAATCGTCGAGCGCGATGTTCGATACCGCGCAGCGCGAGAACGGCGAAAAGAAGCTGGCCTGGGCGCGTGAGCAGCACGTCAAGTACGTGCTGAGCGGCGCCGTCGAAGAGTGGCGCTACAAGACCGGCGTGGACGGCGAACCCGTTGCCGGCGTGACGCTCGAGCTCATCGATACCGCCTCGGGCCGCGTGGTCTGGAGCGCGACGGGTACGCGCACGGGATGGAGCCGCTCGAGCCTCTCGGGTGTAGCGTCGACGTTGATCGGCGGCTTGCTCTCTCCGCTGCGTCCGCGTTCGTAAGTCCATACACGGATCAGGAGCCGATCGTGAACACCGTCAGCCCATCGCATGCGGGCAGCTCATCGAAGCCGCGTCATTCGAACCCCTTCGGAAATCTCGGGCGTTTCCGCCGCTTCGTCGCACCGGCCGTCGCGCGGCCGCTCGCGATCGTGGAGACGGTCGCGTTCATGCTCGTGGTGCTGGTACTTGCGCGCGTCATCGCGCCCGAGGATCCGTTGCTTGCCCATGCCGGCTTCGGCTGGCTGTGGATCGCGCCGCTCATCATCGCATTGCGCTACGGCACGCTGCTCGGTCTTCTGGGCGGCGCGATGGTGACCGGGGCCGCGATGTTCGACGCGCATACGTTCGAAGCCGCCTGGCAGACGCCTTTTCTACTGGGTGGTCTCGTCCAAACGATCGTCGCGGGCCACTTCGGCGATACCTGGGGCAATCGCGCCGCGCGCGCCAGTGCGCTCAACGATTATCTGAACGATCGTCTGGTCGCGTTGACGAACAGCCACTACTTGATGCGCCTGTCGCACGAGCGGCTCGAAAAAGATCTGTTGACCAAGCCGACCACACTGCGCGACGCCATCACCGAACTTCGACGCCTGTCGGTCACGCGCAGCGCCGAGGGCGAGATGGCCCGGCCCGCCGCTACTGATGGTAAAAACGCGGCGATCGTCGGTGCGCAAGCGCTGCTCGAGTTCGTGGCACAGGCTTGCCAGATCGACGTGGCGGCGCTTTATCCGGTCGAGAAGGGCCATCTGGCCAGCCGGCCGCTCGCGACGATCGGCGATTCGTTCGAGCTCGACGGCCACGACCCGTTGCTCGTGCGCGCGCTCGAGAGCAAGCACATCGCGCACGTGCACGGCAACGAAGACAACGCCGTGGCCCGGACCGGGCTCGTCGTATGCGCGCCGCTCGTGGCGGCCGACGGCAGCATGCCTGCGATGCTCGTGATCAAGCGGATGCCGTTCCTTTCGCTCAATTTCGAAAACCTTCAGTTGCTGCTCGTGATGCTCGGCTACTACGCCGATGGCGTCGAGCATGTGACGCTCGTGGACAGCGTGTTGCGCGACGTGCCGGCGTGCCCGGTCGATTTCGCGCTCGAGCTCGCGCGGCTTTCGCGGCTCGAACGCGAGTGCGGGATTGCATCGTCGCTCGTCGCACTGGTGTTTCCGCGCGACGAAGCCGGCGATTCGCTCTATGAACACGTGCTGCGCCGCCGGCGTTCGCTCGATCTGATCTGGCCGCTCAGGACCCCTAACGAATCCGTCATCGTCAATCTGATGCCGGCGACCGACGGCACGGGCGTCGACGGCTACCTCGCGCGCATCGAGGGCAGCCTCGAGGCCCAGTTCCGCGTCGACTTCGAGGCGGCGCGCATCGGCGTGCATACGCTGCATCTTGCCGATGGCGAACCGGGCCGCGCGCTCGCGCGCTTTTTGAAACGAAGCGGCATCGATGGCTAAGACCACTTCCCTTTCGCGCACGCTTTGCGCCGCGGCACTTGCGGTGACGGCGGCGCTCGAGTTCTTCCTGGGCTGGCGCGTGATCGCGGATGGCCAGAGCCTGTCCGTGCTGCCCGATCCGTTCCTCACGCTGGTCGCACTCACGTTCGGCTTCGGCATCGTCGAGGCGTGGCTCGTGCGTGCGATTTTGCCGGACACCTATCGCGAACCGCGCGGTTGGACGCTGTTGTGGCTGTGGCTCGCATGTTCGCTCGTGCCCGTGCTCGGCGGCCTCGTGGTGCTCGTGGGCTGTATCTGGGCGGCCTGTTTTCCGGCCGAGGACACCTCGCGGCGCTATGGTGAAGTGGCGCGCCCGCAGTTCGTTTCCTATCTGATCTCGCGCGTCTCGCATGGGGGCGGCGCGCGTTTGCAGGCGCGGCTCATCAACACACGCGTCGCCGCGCAAGACAGATTGTCGGCGCTCGTGGCGATTCAGGGTATGCCGACGCGCACCACTGGAGCGCTGTTGCGCGAGTTGCTCGCCGACCCGATCGAGGACGTTCGCCTCATTGCGTACGGGGCGCTCGATCGTGCGGAGAACGAGATCATGCAGCAGATCTTTCGCACGACGAAGCTGCTCGAGCAAACGCCTGAAGGCGCACGGCACGAGCGTCATGTCATGCACCGCCAACTGGCCGAGCTCTACTTCGAACTGATCTATCAGAACCTCGTACACGGACCGGTTTACCGCCATACGCTGACACAGGCCGATCAACATGCCCAGGCGGCGCTGGCGATAGACGACAGCGACGCCGCGCTCTGGTTGATTCGCGGCCGCGTCGCGCTCGTCAGCAACAATGCGGAAGAAGCGGGGCGCTACATCGACTGGGCACAGACGCGCGGTTTCCCGCGCGAGCGGCTCGTGCCGTGGCTCGCCGAAATCGCCTATCTGCGCGGCGAATACGCGCGCGTTGCCGAGCTGCTGGGTTCGCTCGGCAATACGGCGGCCGTACCGATACTCAAACCCCTGGTGCGCTACTGGTCATGAATTCGTCATTGCTTCGTCGTGCGGCCGATGCCGACGTCTGCCTGCTGCTCGAGGGCACGTTTCCCTATGTCCGCGGAGGGGTGTCGAGCTGGGTCGACGGCATGATCCGCGCGTTCCCCGATATTCGCTTTGCGATCGCATTCATCGGCAGCCGCAGGGAGGATTATGGCGATCCCGCATTTGCGTTGCCCGAGAACGTCGTTCACTTCACGGAGCAGTTCCTCTACGAGCAAAAGCCTGCCGACAATGAGACGGCTCATGAAATCGCAGGCGATGCGGATGCCTTCGCGCACTCTGCGCGGCTGCATGCGGCGTGGCGTTCGGCGGACGCGGCGGACGGCACGGCGCTGATGACGGAGGTCGCGAAGCTGATCGGCGACGATGGCCCGCTCAACGAAAAGGCGTTTCTGTCGAGCCGCGCGTCTTGGAACTACATCGTCGATCAATATCGGGAAAACTGCACGGACCCGTCGTTCACGGATTACTTCTGGACGGTGCGGATCATGCACCAGCCGCTGTGGCAGCTCGAGCGAATGGCGCGCACGTTGCCGCCGGCGCGCATCTACCACACGATATCGACCGGCTATGCCGGTTTTCTCGGTACGTTGCTGCACTACCGGACCGGGCGTCCCCTGATCGTTTCCGAACACGGCATCTACACGAAAGAGCGCAAGATCGATTTGTTGCAAAGCGATTGGATCAGCGATAACCGCGGCGCCTTCGAAAAGGACGTCTCGAAGATCAGCTATTTCCGCGAGCTGTGGGTGCGCTTTTTCGAAGCGCTCGGACGCTTGTCGTACGATGCGGCCGATGAGATCGTGGCGCTTTACGAAGCCAATCGAAAGCGCCAGATTGCGGACGGTGCCAACGCGGCGATCACACAAAACATCCCGAACGGCGTCGATGTGAAGTCTCTTTCGACGTTGGTCGAGCGCCGCTCGACGGGCAAGCGGCGTGTCGTCGCGCTCGTCGGGCGCGTCGTGCCGATCAAGGACGTAAAGACGTTCATCCGCGGCATTTTCATCGCGTCGCGGACGATGCCCGATATCGTCGCGTGGATCGTCGGCCCTGAAGAAGAGGACCGCGACTATGCCGAGGAGTGCCGCGCGCTCGCGCAAAGCCTCGGGTTGGCCGATCGTATCGAATTTCATGGGTTCAAGCGCATGGACGAGATGCTGCCGTCCATCGATCTGATTGCGCTTACGTCGATCAGCGAGGCGTTGCCGCTCGTCGTGCTCGAAGGGTTCGCCGCGGGCGTGCCGGCCGTGACGACCGACGTCGGCGCATGCCGTCAATTGATCGAAGGCGACGGAGCCGAAGATGCCGCGCTCGGGTCCGCCGGCGCGATCGTGCCGATCGCCAATCCGGCGGCGTTCGCCCAGGCCGTGCTGGATATGCTGGGCAACGAGGCGCAATGGGAGCGTGCGCAGCAGGCGGCCATCGCTCGCGTGCACCGGTTCTATACCAAAGAGAAGATGATCGAGCGATATCGCGCACTGTATGAAAAGCTGCGCACCCTGCCGGAGCGCGAACGGCGCGGGCTGGACAAAGCCAAGGGTTGCCCGATGCATGCGGGCGGCGCGGCTCACGCGCCATCGTCCACTTCGTCGACACCGGGAGCGCGCTGATGGCTGGTATCGGGTTCGAACTGCGCAAGATATTGAAGGGCGATACGCTCGCCGGTGCGGCGCGGGCATATGCCTACGCGGGTCTGATCAGCTCGGGTCCGCTCATTCTGTCGATTCTGGGCATCCTGATCATTGGCCTGATGAGCGTCGGCTACACGATTCCGCGTTACGCGATCGTGCAGTTCCAGGTTTCGGTCACCTATCTGATCGCATGCAGTCTGATCGTCACCGGGCCGTTGCAGCTTTCGTTCACGCGCTTCATCTCCGATCGCTTGTTCGAAAAGCGCGACGATCTCGTGCTATCGACGTATAACGGCGTGGTGCTTCTCTCGAGCGCCGCGTCGGGCCTGGTCGGTCTGCTCGCTGTCGGCCTCGCGTTTCGCGGCGAGCCGCTCGCTTATCGGATGCTGATGGTGGCGGGCGGTGTGGTGATCAGCAATATCTGGGTGGCCGTCATTTTCCTGTCGAGCGTCAAGCAGTACCGGCAGATCTTGTTCGTGTTCGTCCTCGGTTACGCGTGTACCGTCGTCTTTTCGTTGCTGCTCAACCGGCAAGGTATCTCGGGGCTGCTGGGCGGCTTCGTGGCGGGGCACGTGGTATTGCTGGCCGGACTGTCCGGCCTCATTTATCGCAACTACCGCAGTCCCCGGTTCATTTCGTTCGAGATGCTGGACCGGCGCTTCGCTTATCCGAGCCTTGCGCTCGTCGGGCTGTGCTTCAACGTCGGCGTCTGGCTCGACAAGTTCATGTTCTGGTATGCGCCGAGTACGGGCGCGCAAGTCATCGGTCCGCTGCACGCTTCGGTGATCTATGACATTCCCGTGTTCATGGCCTATATTTGCGTGATGCCGGGTATGGCTGCGTTTCTCGTGCGCATCGAAGCCGATTTCGTCGAATACTACGATGCGTTTTATGAAGCCGTGCGACGCGGCGCGACGCTGAGGCATATCAACGATATGCGCGACATGATGGTGACGAGCGTGCGGGCGGGCTTGTTCGAAATCGTCAAGATCCAGACGGTCGTGCTGCTCTTCGTCGCGGTGTTCGGGCCGCGTCTGCTTCAGGCGCTGCATATTTCGACGCTTTACATGCCGTTGCTACTGATCGACGTCATTGCGGCGAGCCTGCAGATTCTTTTGCTGGGGATCCTCAATGTGCTGTTCTATCTGGACGAGCGCCGTGTCGTGCTGCGCATTTGCGTGGCATTCGTCGCGCTCAACGGAACGCTGACGGCGATCACGCTCTGGATGGCGCCCGATTATTACGGCTATGGGTTCGCGTTGACGCTGCTGATTCTCGTTGCCGTGTCCGTGCTCGCGCTCGATCGCATCTTCGGCCGCCTCGAGTACGAGACGTATATGTTGCGCAACTGAGGCGAGGGTTCATGCCGGGACGAGTCAATCGAGGGCTGACGCGAGCGTTGGCGGTGCTCGTTTCGTTCATGGCGGCACTCACGCTTGCACCGACGCGTCAGGCACACGCCGAGGATCGCCGTATCGGCGAGCCCCGCTTCGATTCCGTGGCGTTTTTTTACGGCGATCGTGTGCCTGTCGATCGCCTCTCGCATTTCGATGTAGTCGTGGTCGAGCCCGATGCCGCATTCGATCCGCGAGAGCATGCCGGCGCTGGGCCGCAATGGTTCGCGTATGTGAGCGTCGGGGAGGTATTGGCGAATCGCAATTATTTTTCCGCCATGCCGCGACGTTGGCTGACCGGGCGCAACAAGGACTGGGACTCCGCGATAGTCGATCAGTCGGCGCGCGGGTGGCCAGCATTCTTCGTCAGACACGTCATTACGCCGCTCGCGCAACGCGGGTTTCGCGGCTTTTTTCTCGACACGCTCGACTCGTACCAGCTGATTGCCAAGAACGAGCATGACCGCGCGCGGCAGCGTGCCGGCCTCGTCGCAGTGATTCGCGCGATCAAGAAGCGCTATCCCGATGCGCATTTGATTTTGAATCGCGGCTTTGAAATATTGCCCGAGGTGCACGATCTTGTTTCGGCGGTGGCATTCGAATCGCTTTACGGCCGCTGGGATCAGGGCAATCGCCAGTATGGCGAGGTGCCGCAGGCGGACCG
>NZ_JBMRBK010000035.1:0-17872 GCF_057351765.1 Trinickia sp.
CCGTTCCCGTGCGCAGGCGGAAAACGCGCTCGCGCTGCTGATCGGGCAGTCGCTGCCCGACGATCTGCCGCCCGGCCGCTCGCTTGGCGATCAGGCGCTTTTGAGCGATATCCCGGCGGGGCTGCCGTCCGATTTGCTCACTCGCCGGCCCGACATCATGGAAGCGGAGGCTTCGCTGCGCGCGGCGAATGCGAATATCGGTGCGGCACGTGCGGCGTTTTTCCCGAAGATTTCGCTGACGGGTTCGGCTGGTACCGAGAGCTTGACGCTTGGTGGATTGTTCAAGCCTGGGTCGGCGGCTTGGAGTTTTACGCCGCAGATTTCGCTGCCGATTTTTGAGGGTGGGCGGAATATCGCAAATCTTGATCTTGCCAATATTCAGAAGCGGATCGAGATCGCGAAGTATGAGAAGGCGATTCAGTCGGCGTTTCGGGATGTGGCCGATGGGCTCGCTGCGCGGAGTACTTATGATGCGCAGATCGGGGCGCTCGAGCGGAATACGAATGCGGAGCAGCGGGCGCTTGATTTGTCGCAGCTGCGGTATCGGAATGGGGTCGATAGTTATCTGCAGGTGTTGACTGCGCAGACCAATCTCTATTCGGCGCAGCAATCGCTGATCAATGCGCGTGTCGCACGGCTGACCAGTCTTGTTGATCTGTATGTGGCGCTCGGCGGTGGGTGGGTGCAGCAGACGGGTGAGACACCGAGGCCGGCGGACGCGGGGACGGATTATGGGTCGTTGCCCGCGCAGGTGCCGCAGGGTGGGGCTTCGGGGGTGAAGGCGCCGGCTAGTTGAGGCGGCCGCGCGTTTCAAAGTTGAATTCAAACCGGCGAGCGGCAGTCCAGCTCGCCGGTTTCGTTTTATACACCCCGCGAACACGGGTCGGCGCAGGAATGCGATCGCCTTACGAGGGACGACGCCGTCCGAAGCTAACCCTTGACGGCAGCGAACGGGATGTAGCGAGTTTAGCTAGTTTATGATTTCAGTATAAACTCGCTAAACCGCCTTTAATGGCGGCGCCGGTCGCCAGTGACACCTTGTCGCATCTGGTGATCTCTCGCTCGATGGTTCGGCGTACGGAGCGACGAGAACATGCCACAGCAACAGTCCGTGCCGCGGGATGTCTTTTCTGATTCTGCTAGAGCGTCCGGATCTCTCTAAGTCCGCTAAAGCGTTCGAAGAGCCTACACGGAAAAACAGGGCATCCAATGCGCGCGTGGCGCGGCTTACGAATCTCGTCGATCTTTACGTGGCGCTTGGCGGTGGATAGTTGCAGCAGACGGGCGAAACGCAGAGGCCGGCCGATGCGGGAACCGATTACGGCTTGCTGCCCGCGCAGGTGCCGCAAGGCGGGGCTTCGGGGGTGAAGGGACCGGCGGGGTGAGCCGATCGTTCGTTCGTCGAAACGAATCCGAACCGGCAAGCGACAGGCTCGCCGGTTCGGCTCCATGGGCTGGCTTGGGTGACTGCCGCAAGCCGCAGTGTCCGGCGGCGACGCATGGATCTCGCTACCCCGATGAGCGCGAGCGCGAGTAGCAAGCCGCCGATCACATCGGCCAAATAGTGCCCGCCCTCGGTCGGCGTCGAAGCGATCATCGCCGCATTCAACACGACGCCGATAACGGAAACGACCGGCACGCGTCGAAGCGCGTACGCAAAAATGACGGCCATTTCGGTGTGAAAGGACGGCATCGAGACCAAGCCTTGAGCGGCCGACAAATCGAATGTCCGTAACGAACCGCTTCGCAACAATGCAAAGTCGGATACCGTGGAAGCAGTCTGCGGATCGGTTATGCCGAAATGCGTAAACGCACTGGCTGCGGGAACGACGGCGGGGACCAGGCTGGTCAGAACCGCGGCCGACATGAAAAGCAGCGAAAACTCCGCCAACTGCCTCCGGCGCCCCATCAGGCCAAGTAATACCGGAATGCCGATCAACTGCCATAGCCCACTGTCGTAGGCCAGCGCGAGTGCGCGATGGATATCGGGATGCGCGTGTACCCATTGGTAGGTCGAGGACCAATCGAAACCGAGTAGCCGGTCGAACTGGATTAGATCGTTGTCGATGAGCGGGGCGTTCGTCGTCACGCAAAGATAGGACAGGATGGAACACGCCGATGCGAAGCAGGAAAGCATGGCGACGTATGCGAGCGTCTGAGATAGTTCAGCGTACCGCAGCGTTCTTATCGCGCTACGGTAGCGGGTAATCCTGGTCATTGCGCCGAGCGCGGCGGCGACGGCGAGCAATGTCATATCGGGTTTCGCTGTTGCAATCAGGCTCGCTAGACGCACCGAGTATGCGCCTGTGCGGAGCCATAGCGCATCGACGAAAACGAGCGTCGCGATGATGGTCCAGCCGATCACGTAGGAGCGCCGATAGGAATAGCGCGACTCTTGCGGATGCGATGTCGGTCTACGCATCTTCAATATGCGATCCTCGGTGCCACATAGCTGCCGTAGCCGGTGCCAATGCCCGATGCCTGAGTGGGTATCTTGTAGCCTGCGACGAAATGGCCGGAAATGGCCTTGCTGCTGCCGCCGTTCGACGAATCGATGTAGAAGGCGGCGAACGCGATGATCGGCGTATAGCCGCTCGTAGAAAGATTTGTGCCGACTGGCATCACGACGGTGACCCCCTTGGGCACGCTACTGTAGATGGTGTCTTTGACGCCTGACTGAATGTAGATGCTGTCCCCGATCGCCAACGCGGTGGGATTGCCGTTGGTAATGAGTCCGCGGATGGTCGGCGTATCGTTTGCGACGGTTTTGAACGAAGTCCATTGCCCGGCTTCGCATGTGCCGCCATAGGTGGCGCCGTTGCCGATCGAGAACGATTTGGGTTGGCCGGACGCATCGAGCTTCGGCTGATTCGTCGTGCTGTCCCAATATTGATTGTAGACGCACTGATCCATCATGACGGGAAACAGCCCGCCGGCCGGAAGCGCCGAGGGCGGCGTGATGACCGCGACGGACGTTGCGCTGTCGGATGTGGATGCAGTGCCAAGGAGCGTGCCGAGCAAGAGCTTGACCAGTCCGCCGTTCGTACTCGCGTCTCGCGTGACCGTGACCTGCACGGCTGGTTCAGGCATGTGCCCTGAAGGAGCCGGTAGTATGACCGCACTGGGCGCAACCAAGATAGGGGACGATGCCGCGACGTCCCAGTAACCGGTCTTGATTGTACCGGTCGATAGCTTGACACCGTCCGATCCGTTCAATGGCACCGCGGCCGCGGCAGATGCCGCGGCTGCGGACCAATTGGGGATGCTCGAACCTGTCGTGAGCGCACCGGCACCGGCAAGCGCCGCTGCATCGGCGGCGTTCTGCAATTCGTGGTTGACCGCAAACACACGTGGAACGTCTACCGCAAAAGCACCGAACATCAGCAGCAGTGTCAACGTAAACAGGAACCACAGTGCAGCGGAGCCGCGCGCTTTTGCACGGCTCGACCAGCATCGCAAATTCGTGCGGCAGACTTTCGGCCGCCCGATGCGGGCCGCACTCGCGCGCAAGGTACTCGCTCGTTCACTCACAGTTCATCACCGCCGCGGCCGTTAACGTGACAGGTCCCGTCAGCGCGCTGAACGCCGAGCCGACCACGAGCCCGTTGTACGTGTAATTGATCGTCACTTTCAGCGCATTGCCGCTGCCGATCGTTGAGCAGCTGCCCGACGGTGTGACAGTCGGCGTGGTGGTCGTGCCGCCGCTGACCAGGCTGCCTTGCGTGTAGGTCAAGGCAACGTTCTGGATCTGGGCGATCGTATAAGGCGTCGAGCGCAAGACAACGCCCTGACGCGCCGCAGCGCCTGCGGCACTTGTAATGACTGCCTTGTCGCAAAGCAGCAGGCTCATGTCGATGATGCCGAGCATCACCATCAGCAAGAACGGCAGCATGAGCACGAACTCGAGCGAGACGATGCCGCCGGTGCGTGCGCGACGGTGCCTGCCGAGATGCAAACGCGGTCTCATCGAATCGTTCCGCCCGATGAAACGCCGTCGCCCGGCACCCGTACCGCGTGGGCGCCGCTGCCGGCTTGTGCCGTCAGTCGTTCACGCAAGTCCCGATAGAAACGCAGATTGTCTTCGGCGGATTCGGTCGGCATCTCCGATACGAGAATGCGCTTGGCCGCCTCGCCGTTGCCGAGCAAGCCGTAGGCGAGCGCGAGGTTCTGGCGCGCTTGCGGAGGCGCATCGGCCAGGCTCGCAATATCGAGCAATACGTTCGCGCCGGCTCGCGCCTGGCCCGAGAGCACGAGCGACAACCCAAGGTCCGCCTTGAGGCCCTGAACTTCGGGGTGGCGCTCCAGCGCGGCGCGATAGACGGCCTGCGCCTCTTCATGCCGGCCTAGCAGGTCCAGCGTCGCTCCGAGTCCCTCGGCCGCCACCGCGTTATCGGGATAGGCCGAGGTCAATTTGCGGTAGCGCTGCTCCGCCTCGTCCAGATGCCGTTGGCGCAGCGCGATGCGCGCGAGTCCCAACTGGGTGCGCGGATCGTCGGGGGCCGAAGCCGCGACGCGCGTGTAGAGCACGCTGGCTCGGGCAAGGTCGCCCGTCTGGTAGATCGTATCGGCGAGACCCAATTGCGCGGGCCGCGATTGCGGATCGGCCTTCAAAAGCTTTTCGAAGAGGGAGAGGGCCAACTGAGTGTCGCCTGCTCCGAGCGCGCTTTCGGCGATATGCAGATCGGCGTTCGCGTCGGGAACGTGGCTTACGGGCATCGGCTGCGGCACCACGTAGTGATTGCTCGCGCAGCCCCCCATGAGCATCGCGGCCGCAATCGACATGCAGAGCGCCAGCGAGGCGCGATGCGAAAGAGTGGGGCGGGGTGTGGTCATGCCACCTCCAGAAACAAAAACAAAGGACAAAACAGAAACGATCATTCAATGATGACGAAACACGGCTAAGAGCCGGATCGCCGCCGGGCCGACCGCAATGAGCGCCACGGTCGGCATGATGAACAGCATCATCGGCAGCGTCATCTTGGGCGCGAGCTTCGCGGCCTTTTCTTCGAGCGCGACCATTTGCATCGAGCGCTCTGTACGCGACAGCGTCCGCAGGGCCTGTGTGATCGGCGTGCCGTACTTCTGGGCCTGCACGAGCGTCGTCACGAGCGCGCGCACTGAGGACAGGCCGATGCGGGCCGCCATTGCGTGCAGCGCGAGGCCGCTATCGCCACCGAGACTGAGCTCATCCGCAGTCACGCTGAGCTCGTCGGCGAGCGGCGGGCAAATCATCCGCAGCTCGGTTGCGACGCGCTTGATCGCCACTACGAGGCTGTTGCCGGCATTCGTGCAGATGACAAGCAGATCGAGCGCATCGGGCAGGGCAACGGCGATGGTCTTGCGGCGGCGCCGGATGAGGAAACCCAATGCGTATTCCGGCAGCATCATGCCGATCACGAAGGCGCCGGCCATCAGCAGTACGCGGAAGAGAAAGAACTGCCCAAGCTTAGGCAGATGCCCGCCGAGCGCGATCGCGCTCAAAGCAAGGCAGGCGCCGACTACAACCTTCAGTCCGGACATGACCGCTACGGCGCGTCGGTCGCGAAAACCGGCGCTGGCAAGCCGCGTAGCGAGCTTCGCTCGGTCTTCCGCCTGCACGACAGGCATACGCTCACCGATCGTGGCGACACGCGTGGCAAGACGTTTCGGCACGTTCATCGCGGCCACCGGGGCGTTGCTGCTGCCGCGCACGGTGCTTTGCCGGACGCGTTGCGCGATGCGCGCGCGTTTGCTCGTGCCGCGCAAGACGAGCCATAACGTGATGACGGCCAGCAACAGGAGCAGGGCGGCGTTGCGCCAGAAGTCCGCATTCATCATCGCGACGTATCCAGGTTGGCAATCTTGTTGATCAGCCACAATCCGACCGTCATCAACCCTGCTGCAAGCGCCAGTATCTTGTGACCGGCATGCGTGTTCGTGAGCACATCGAGATAGGGGCGATTCACGACATAAAACACGCCCATGATCACGAAGGGGACAGCCGCGATCATTTTGCTGGCGAGCTTGCCTTCAGCCGTTAGCGCCTTGCTCTTCGCGCGGATGTCGCGCCGCGAGCGCACGATGGCCGCCAGAGTCTCGAGGGTGTCGCCGAGGTTGCCGCCTGTTTCGCGTTGCAGGATCAGGCAAACCGTGAAGAACGAAAAATCGGCAAGCTGCAAACGTGCTGCCGCCTGTTCGAGCACTTCCTTCAACTCCGCCCCCACGAGCAGCGCATCGCCCATGGTGCGAAACGTCGTTCGAACGGGTTCTTCGCTTTCGACGCCCGCGATGCAGATGGCCTGAACCGCGGGGATGCCTGCGCGCACCGCGCGAATGATGAGATCGAGGGTGTCGGGAAAGACCGCAAGAAAACGCAGGCGGAACCGCCCGATGACCCATCGGTAAGCGGCGCGCATGGCGATAAAAGTCGCGCCGACTGAAATCGCGAAACGCGCCAACGGGCCCAACGAGAACGACGTCGCGCCGACGAGCGACGCGACGAGCGCCACGACACCGACGACGCAGATGAGACGTATGCCGGCGGCGCCGCCGACCGTGCGAACGCGTTCGTACTTCGCCACGAACGGGGCCAGCAGTGCCGCTTGATCGGGCAGGCGGCGCTTGCGCTTGAGCAGCTCCTGCTGCTTGTCTTGCCCTTCCTTTTCGTCGCGTCGCGTCGTGGCGACCTGCTGTTCGTCACGCAGCTCGGCAATGCGCGTCCGAATGCGCGTTGCCGGTTGCTGCCGCGCCATTTGACGCAAGGACCTCACGATGAGGCCCAGCACGACGAGTGCAAAAAAGGCACCGGCGGTGACGACGTCCGCCGGTCTCATGATTGCATCGCTGCGAGCAGCGCCTCTTCGAGTCCATAGTAGATAGCCCGTTGCGCGAAAACCGGTCGCAGCGACGAGCATTCGAACGCGCCGCGCACCTGCTCTTCGTAGGCGCTTGCGTTGTAGCGAAACGTGAAGAGGTCCTGCGTAATCACGACATCGCCTTCCATGCCCGCGATCTCGGTGACATGCGTCACGCGTCGCACACCGTCGCGCATCCGCTCGACTTGCAGGATCAGATGGACCGCGCTCGCAATCTGTCTGCGAATCGACATCAGCGGCAAATTGCCGTTGGCCATCATCACCATGCTTTCGAGTCGCGTGATCGCGTCGCGCGGCGTGTTCGCATGGACCGTCGTCATCGAACCGTCGTGGCCCGTATTCATCGCTTGCAGCACGTCGAATGCTTCCGTGCCGCGCGTCTCGCCGAGAATGATGCGGTCGGGGCGCATCCGCAGCGCATTGCGCACGAGGTCTCGCTGAGAAACGCCGCCGAGTCCTTCGCTGTTCTCGGGCCGCGTTTCGAGGCTGACTACATGGGGCTGCTGCAGCTGCAGTTCGGCCGCGTCTTCGATCGTAACGACGCGCTCGCTCTCGTCGATGAAACGTGAGAGCGCGTTGAGCAGCGTCGTTTTGCCGGAGCCCGTACCGCCGGAAATCACGACGTTCAGGCGGCATGCGGTGGCGATCCTCAGCACGTCGACCATCGCCGGTGAGATGTTGCCCTGCTGCGCCATACGGCCCAGCGTGATATTGCGTTTGGCGAATTTTCGGATCGAGATGGAGGCGCCGCGCAACGCAATGGGCGGCAGTACGACGTTCACGCGGCTGCCGTCGGCCAGTCGCGCGTCCACCATCGGACTGCTTTCGTCCACGCGCCGTCCGACGGCGGCTGCGATGCGCTGCGCGACGTTGATGACGTGTGCGTTGTCGCGGAACTTCAACGGCGTCAATTCGAGACGGCCGCCGCGCTCGACATAGACGTGATCGGGCCCGTTCACGAGGATGTCGGTCACCCGTTCGTCGGCCAGCAACGGCTCGATCGGCCCGATGCCGAACATGTCGTTGACGATTTCGTCGACGATCAGCGTCTGTTCGCCGAGCGTCAGCGTCAGCCTGTCCCGTGCGATGGTCTCGGCCGCGATCTGCTCGATGCCGGCGCGCACGTCACTGCGCGACATCATCAGTGCGGCGGACATGTTCATCGACGAGAAAACTGCCGTGCGTATCGTCTTGAATGTGTCGGAGCGGATGACCGCTTCGTGCCGGTCCGATACGCTTGCAATCAGGGGGGGGTGAACTGCCGCGGAGGCCGCGGTGCTCGCACTTGCGTCGCGCAAGCTTCCGGCCACAGGAGCCGAGTACGCTGGCTCGGCCGGCGAGGCCCGCAGTTCGTCCGGGTCCGTTGCCGGATCGGCGCTCAGCAACCCGTTGCGGCGGCCGAACATCAGCTTGCCCTCCGTGCGGGCGCGAGACGCCGATACCACGGCGTGCGCGCCGGTGCCGCCGCTTCCTCGTTACCGGTGATCGAATTGGCGAGCGCGACGATCGCCGCCGCGAACGGAGAGCGCTGCGTGGTGGCGAGCGCCTCACCGAGATTTTCGGCAAGCGCCAGCATCTGCGGCTCGTACGGCAGCGGTTGGACTGATCCCCGCGCGAGCGCACCGATGAAATCCTTCGAATTCACGCGGCCGGGCACCGGCTGTCTCGACTCGTTCACGAGTACCGATATCGCCGGATTCGCGTCGCGCGTTTCCGCGAATTGGCACAAGCGCGCCGCTTCGCGCGTCGAGTGCACGGAGAGATCCGCCACGACGTGGATCATCGCGCTTGCCTCGAAGGCTCCGTCGATCAGCATGCCGCCCCGATGCGGCAAATCCATCACGATGTAATGGAAGTGGCGCTTGAGCATGGCGATGAGCTCGGAGAGCGCCCCCGCGCGCAACGAGAAATCCTGGTCGTACGATAGTTCGGAGGCCAGGACGAACAAGCGATCGCTCTGCGCGATGAATGCCTGGTTGATAAGCTGTTGGTCGAGTCGATGCGGGTTTTGCAGCAGTTCGATGAGACCGCTCGTGGCGGATACACCGAACATCGAGGCTGCTGCACCGCCGTACGGGTCCAGGTCGATGTATGCGATGCGGCGGCGCGTCTTGTCGGCAAGGTGGCTCGCGAGCGCCGTGGCAATCGTCGTTACGCCGACGCCGCCTCGCGTGCCCACGAAGCTCAGCGCCTTGCCCATTCGCGGCGAAGTGCTCGCGTCGTTCGCGGTGAGCGCACGCCTGACTAGCTCGACCGTGAGCGGTTTGACGAGATAGTCGCGTATGCCGAGTTGCAGCAGGTTTCTGAAAAGTCCGACGTCATTGCGCTCGCCGATTGCGACGACGGTGACCGATGGGTCCACGACGTCTGCGAGCCGCATCAGATCCGAAATCGGCATGGCAGAACCCGATACATCAATGATCAGGTAATGCGGAGATTCCTTGAGCGCAGTCATGACGCCCACTGCATCGTCGAGCGAACCCAGTGTGACGTGGGACGTCGCGACCCCTTCATCAACGGCGACGTTGTTAATGACCTCCGCGCTAATGGCGTCGGTGACGACGGCAATGAGTTTTTCCGCGCCGGAAGGCCGCGCGCGGCGTTTAAACAGGCTGGTTTCGTGTGCGCCCATGTTTTCCGTCTCCGTTACTGGGAACCCGCCGGCGATGCCGGGGGTGAAGACGACGAGGAACTGCCGCCGCCGTAGGCCCCACTCAACGGCATTGCGCGGCCGGCTTCGTAGCGCCGCACAGCGCTTGCGGCCATTGGCGCGTCGGCTCCGGCGTATGGGCGGGGGCTTACGAAATCGGCGGGGCGTGCGACCATGGCGGCGAGATTCGAATAAGTGGCGCAGCCGAACGCCACACCTGGGCGTTGCATCCCGGCGTCCCGCATCGGTGCGGCTTCGTTGAGCGCCTCGCATGAGGGCGGGACCGCATGCCCGCCGTTTTCCCCGGGCACGTAGCCGATCACCGACGCGTCGGGTATGCCGAGCGGCGCCGACATGCAGGACGTCAGGCCGATGCTCGCGGCGCCGGCGAAGACGGTAACGATGAGGATGTGCCGTGAATTCATCATGGTCCGGGTTCTCCTGCTCAATAGACGAAGCCGGCGGCGCCGACGAGGCGAGGCGACTGCCCCGACAGCGGATCCGCTCCGAGCGAATGCTGGACGGCGAATTCGACGTCGGTGCTCGGGCGCATGATGTCGTCGAGTGCGCCGTGCAACTGTCCAGGGCCGGTTGGTCCCACGATGTAAGGCGTGACGATCACGACGAGCTCGGTCTTGTTGTTCTGGTAGCTCTTCGAGGAGAACAGTTTGCCGAGCACCGGCAGCCGGCCGAGGCCCGGCAGCTCGGACAGGACATCGCTCGACGTGCTTTGCAACAAACCGCCGATGGCGAAGCTTTGCCCGCTCGACAGCTCGACCGTGGTCTCCATGCGGCGTACCGTCAGCGCGGGCACGATGATGGTGTTCATTGTGATGCTGTTGGTCGGATCGATCTGGCTCACTTCAGGGCGCACGCTAAGGCTGATGCGGTTGTCGGCCATCACGGTCGGCGTGAAATTGAGCGAGACGCCGTAGGGCTTGTACTCGATCGTGATCGTGCTGGTAGTGCCGCTTTGCGGGACCGGAATGGGTAACTCACCGCCCGCGAGGAAGCTCGCGGTTTGTCCCGAGACGGCGGTCAGATTGGGTTCGGCCAGCATCGTGATCAACCCTTCCTTGTCGAGCGCGTCCAGGACGCCCTCGATCTGCGTGCCGCCAGCCTTGAACCCGCCAAGCACCGAGTACGCGCCCGTCGACGACAGGTTGAAAAGGTTCGTCGTCGAGTCGAAGATTGCGCGCCCGTTGAACAGGCCACCGAAGAAGTTGCCGTTCTTGCCCAATGCATTCCAGTCGACGCCGAGCTGATGCGTGATGTTGCGATCGACTTCCGTGATGCGCACGCGCAGCAGCACCTGAATCGGATGCGCGACCGTCATCCGGTTGACCAGTTGCTCCTTGGCGTGCAAATAGGGCTGCAGCGTCTGAACGACGGCGTCGGCATCGGCCGCGCTCGGCACCGAGCCACTCACCATCAGCGATCCGGGTGCGCTCGTCACATGCACGCCCAACTGCGGAAAGCGCGTATCCAAGAGCCGCTGAACGGAAGCCGTATCCGTGGCCACGCTGATCGTCTTGCGCAGGATCTGCCGGTTATTGGCGCCCAGCGCAAAGAGCGTCGTCGTGCCCGCCTTCTTGCCGAGCACGAAAACGGAACGCGGTGTGGGCACATGGACATCGGCGATATCGGGGTCCGCCACGAAGACGGCCACGGCCGGCTCGGGCAGCGAGATCATCGTCCCGCCTCCCGCCGCGACGGACAATACGTCCGGCTCGTCGGCCGATGCCGCACGCGCGCCGGCGAACATCGCAATGCAAAGGAAGGCGGCGAGCGCGCCAACATGCGCGAGCTGCGTCGCGAGTTCGGCGAGCGTGGCTGGGCGATGGCGTGCGCGGCGTGCGAACGGATTGGCGCGTGTAAGGCTGGCCATGTGAGTCCTATGTTCCTGCGGGGATGGCGGGTTCGTTTGCGGCACGAGCGGGCACAACCGGTGGTGTACCGGGCGGCAACGGCGGGAGCGGCTGCCCGCCCAGCGATGCGCCGTTTTGCCCGGAGCCGCCTGCCTGCTCAACTTTCGAGCCGCGATAGATCATGACTTGGGGGACCTGCGCCGCTGGTCTGCCGGGTGTCGCAGCGGGCGTGGTCACGGCTTTCAGCGCGCGCGACACATCGCCGGCCCAAACGGGCGGCGTCTGCGCGCGTGCGACGTCTTCGGCGTCCGAAGCGTGCTTGTCGCGCGTCGCAAAGCTGCGCAGCGCAAGCGAGAGCGTGCCGAGATGCGCAGCCACGGTGATCGACTGGGCGCCGACCGGCGACACTTCGAAAGTCGCGGTTCGCACGTTTGTAGTCGACGCTGCCGCGTCGTCCTTCGGACGCCTGAACGCTGACCCGACCGCAAGGACGCGCACGCGTTCGGCAACCGTTTCGGATTCCACCGCGCGTGCCGGCGGAACATTGACGCCCGCATCGGCGCGGATTTGCTGGGTAAGCAGCACGTCGACAAAGTCGCCAGGCTGAATGAGTCCTGCATTGCCGGAAACGTCGTCGATAGATACCGAAATGGCGCGCATGCCTGGCTTGAGCGCCGCAGCGAGAAAGCCGGGCGCGCTGGGCAAGATGACGTCGGTGAGTCCGAGCGGCGTGCCCGCATGCACGGCGTGACGCAACAAATCGCCCTTCAGATCATTGTTTGCGCTGGCTTCGAGCGAGCCTTCCAACAACGCGCCGGCTGGGATCTGGTCGTGTGGCACTGCTTTCCATACGAGGTCGGAATCCCTCAACAGCAGGCCGTCTGGCAGTTCGTCCGCTGCCGCTCGCACGCGCACGAGCGCGGCGGGCTTCGCAACGCCGGGCGCCGAAGCCGCGATGAACAGCGCGCGAATGATGAAGGCACCAATCGCGGCAACAGCGATGAGCGCGGCAAGCTTCAGGATGTTTGGCATAGGGACGGCGGGTTCTCGTTAGGCAAATCGCGCATGGCCGACTAGCGCGAGACCGAGTGGATGACCGAACGAGGATGTCAGCAAGGTGGCCGCGGCGCGAAAACCGGCTGTCGGCTGCACCAGCACTGCAATGGCTCCCCCGAGCGCGAGCGCGATACCGTAAGGCACGCCGCGGGCCGGAGAGAGCCAAGTCGTGCGTCGGGCGACACCGCTGCAAGCGGGGTGGCGAAGTGCAAACGTGAGTGCGAGCATCGAAAGCCCGAGGAGGGCACCGAACACTGAGACGACGACGAGTAATGCGAGGGCGTAGGCGGGGCCGCACCAAAGGAAGACGGCCGCACCAAGCTTCACATCGCCGCCGCCTAGCCAGCGCAGCCGAAATAGCACCGCGGAGAGCCCCAACGCAAAGACGCCGAGTGCGGCGTGCTCCAGGAATTCCACGAGCGTGCTGCCGTTCAGTGCCGCTTCGATGAGATAGAGGCCGGCGAAGACCGATACCCAGACATTGGGCAGACGCCGCCAGCGAAGATCCGAGAGCGCAAGGATGGCAAGGATGAGATATGCCATCGCTTTGATCGGATCCATGACGATTTTCCTTGGCGGCGAATGTGCGCGCCGGATAGGGACGCCCCGTTGCTGTGTGCAGCAACGGGCGAATCCGTCCGTCGGCTTACGAGGGGAGCTTGCCCTTGATCGTCGAGAGCAGGCTGTTGAACAGGCCCTGCAAGCCCGTCGACGAATCCGTGCCCGTCATTACGGTGCCGACCGCGACGAGCGCGGAGACCACGATCGCCGCCAAAATGGCATATTCGAGCGCGCTAACGCCGCGCTCGTCGCGCGACAGGGACATGATGAAACGCAGCATGGTGAGCTCCAAAAAAAGTTAGGAATCCGAAGTAATCAGCGACTATCGCAGGCGCGAGCACGCCGGGAGGACCCAATGGGCCTCTCGGCTTGTTTACGGCTGCCGACGCCGACCCCTTTAGGGAGATTCGGGAAATCCATAACAGGGCCAGGACTTTCGGAACCTCTCGGTAGATTGAATCCTAAAGACATTGGACGGCGAAGCATGCCCCGATATGACGGCTTAAATTGGTCTAATTCAATCAATTCAAAAGTCTGATGAATTGCGACTATCAGGGGCCGACGTCCCTGCGAGCCAGGCGGGACGGGCCGCCCAGGGCGTCCGCGCAACTCGTAAAAACGAGGAACGTCCCGCGACCATTCGTCCAATCGGTCAATTCGGAGTCCTGAAGATATCGTCGATCAGCCGTTCGTTCGCGACCGCCGTGTGGCTCGACTGGGAGGTGGTTCGATCGCGAGTGCGCTGTGCGGCGGACGGCCTCGAGGTTCGCTTCGGGATGCAGCCTGACGGCAACCGCTATCATGTGTAGCGCTCGCTCGAGGGGCGGCGATCGACCGATGGCATCGGTCGCGCTCGCCGTTTTCGCGCCGCGCCAACCCTGTCCGCTCCAAAAAAACCGGCTTTCCTCACCATGCGATTTCTCGGTATCGACCTTGGCACCGCTTCGCTCAAGCTCGCGATCCTCGACGAGGATGGGCACGAACGGGCCGCGTCCGGCGCGGCCTATGCCGTCGAGACCCCGCAGCCGGGATGGGCGCAAACCCCGGTCGAGGCATGGTGGCGAGCTCTCGTCGATGCCGCAGCCGCTCTGCCGCGCGAGGAGCGGGCAGCCGTGTGCGCCATCGGCATCGCGGGCCAGATGCACGGCGTGGTACTGACGGACGAGCACGGCCGCGCAGTGCGCCCGGCGATGCTCTGGCCCGACACGCGCGCCGCGGGCTTGCTCGATGCGTGGCCCGAGCCGCAGCCGAATCCCGTCGCGCCCGGCATGGCTGGGCCGCTCTTGCGGTGGATCATGCAAAACGAGCCGAGGGCGGCGGCCGCGACGCGCTGGGCGTTGCAACCGAAGGATTGGCTGCGCGTGGCATTGGGCGGAGCCGCACTCAGCGATCCGTCGGACGCCTGCGCAACCGCGCTTACCGATGCTTCGGGGGCATGGGACGACGAGCGCATTGCCGCGCTGGGATTGCCGCGCCAGTGGTTCGCGCCGCTCGCGCCTCATTCGTATGCGGCGGCGGGCGAGCTATCGGCCGAGGCGGCGCGCTCGCTCGGTCTGCCAGCCGGCATTCCGCTTGCGGTCGGCGCGGCCGACACGGCGAGCGCCGCACTCGGCAGCGGCCTCGCGCACGACGGGGATGCGCTCGTCACCACGGGCAGCGGAGGGCAGATCGTGGTTCTGGCGACGAACGAGCCCCGGCCCGCGCGCGGGTTGCATCGCTACCGGACGGCGACGGGACAGTGGTACCGCATGGCTGCGATGCAGAACGTGGGTGTGGCGCTCGAGCACGTGCGCGCCTGGCTCGGTTACGTTGACTGGCCCGCTGCCTATGCGGACGCGTTTGACCTGGCCAGCGCAGAGACGACACGCTCAGCCGTGACCTTCCTGCCTTACCTGAGCGGCGAGCGCTCGCCCTGGATGAACCCGGCCGCGCGCGGCGGCTGGCTAGGCCTCGGCCTCGACGACACGCGCGGCAGGATGATGCGCGCGGCGTTCGAAGGCGTCGCATTCGCGCTGCGTGCGGGGCTCGATGCGATCCGCGCCGATGCGGGGCAAAGTCCGCCGCAATCGGCGCGCAAGATCGATCGCCTGAGGCTGGCGGGTGGCGGCTCGGTCGATCCGCGCTGGCGGCAATTGCTTGCCGATGCGCTCGATGCCGGACTCGACGCTGTCGATTGCCCCAACGTCGGTGCTCGCGGCGCTGGGCTGATCGCGGGGCTGGCGAGCGGCCACTGGCGCGAAGCGGACCTGCCGGCGCTCGCGCCGCCCGCCGAGCCAGTGGCGAGCCCGAGCGGCGATGCGGCGCTGGCCGCGCGGTATGCGCGGTTTCTCGATTTATATGGACGTACGGAAAGCTGGTTCGGTGTGGCCCAGCGGTGATGCCAGTCTTCGAGCAAAGAGGCTCTGGCATGTCGAGAAATCATCGACGCGCGTCGCACCGTGGCTCGCGCGAGAGGCGGATTTGCGCGATCATGGCCGTCGCCGCGTGGCGAAGGCCTGTGGGCCAACCAAACCACGCCAAAGAAACAACTCAGGAGCACGTGTAGATGAAAACGAAAGCCGCAATCGCATGGAAGGCGGGCGCCCCGCTCACGATCGAAGAGGTCGAACTCGAGGGACCGCGTGCGGGCGAGGTATTGATCGAGGTCAAAGCCACCGGTATTTGCCACACGGACTATTACACGTTGTCCGGCGCCGATCCCGAAGGGATTTTTCCGGCGATTCTCGGGCACGAAGGCGCAGGCATCGTCGTTGATGTCGGCCCTGGCGTCGGCACGCTCAAAAAGGGCGACCACGTGATCCCGCTTTACACGCCGGAGTGCCGCGAATGCAAGTTCTGCCTGTCGCGCAAGACGAATCTCTGCCAGAAGATTCGTGCGACGCAGGGCAAGGGCCTGATGCCTGACGCGACGTCGCGCTTTTCGATCGACGGCAAACCTCTCTTCCACTACATGGGTACGTCGACGTTTTCGAACTACATCGTCGTGCCGGAGATCGCAGTGGCGAAGATCCGCGAAGACGCGCCGTTCGACAAGGTCTGCTACATCGGCTGCGGCGTGACGACGGGTGTCGGCGCGGTCGTCTATTCGGCGAAGGTCGAAGCGGGTGCCAATGTGGTCGTGTTCGGGCTCGGCGGAATCGGCCTCAATGTGATCCAGGGCGCGAAGATGGTGGGCGCCGACAAGATCATCGGAGTCGACATCAATCCGAAGCGCGTCGAACTCGCGAAGAAATTCGGAATGACGCACTTCATCAACCCGAACGACGTCGAAAACGTGGTAGACCAGATCGTTCAACTGACGGACGGCGGCGCGGACTACTCGTTCGAATGCGTGGGCAACGTACAACTGATGCGCCAGGCGCTCGAGTGTACGCACAAGGGCTGGGGCCAGTCGTTCATCATCGGCGTCGCCGCGGCGGGCCAGGAGATCAGCACGCGTCCATTCCAGCTCGTCACGGGCCGGGAATGGAAGGGCTCGGCCTTCGGCGGCGCGCGAGGACGCACCGACGTCCCGAAGATCGTCGATTGGTACATGGAAGGCAAGATCAATATCGACGATCTGATCACGCACACGCTGCCGCTCGAGCGCATCAACGAAGGCTTCGATCTGATGAAGAAGGGTGAATCGATTCGCTCGGTCGTCCTCTATTGATGCCGGGTCCGGAGCGCGGGTCGCCGAGCTCCGGATCGGTGCCGAATCGCACTGAATCGCATTGAACCGCATCCGCATCAAGGAGACGCACGATGCTCGAATTGCTCTCGTCGCACGCCTGCCATGGCGGGCAGCAGCGTTTTTACCGGCACGAGTCGAAGGCCATCGGACTGCCGATGCAGTTCTCGATCTATTTGCCGCCGCACGCGCAGCACGGCCGTGTGCCGGCGCTGTTCTATCTCGCTGGTCTGACCTGCACCGAAGAGACTTTCCCCATCAAGGCGGGCGCACAGCGCTTCGCCGCGCGGCTCGGCATGGCACTCATCGCGCCCGATACGAGCCCGCGCGGGGCCAATATCGAAGGCGACAGCGAGAACTGGGATTTCGGCGTGGGGGCCGGCTTTTATGTCGATGCGACGCGCGAGCCCTGGTCGAAGCACTACCAGATGTACTCCTATGTGCGTGACGAGCTGCGCCACGCGGTGCTCGCCGAGCTGCCAATCGACGGCGCCCGGCTCTCGATCTGCGGGCATTCGATGGGCGGGCATGGTGCGCTTGTACTCGCGTTGCGCAATCCGGGCCTTTATCGATCCGTTTCGGCATTCGCACCGATTTCGGCACCGATGCGCTGTCCATGGGGCCAAAAGGCGTTTTCCGGCTACCTGGGCGACGATCGCGACGCTTGGCGGCAATATGACGCAAGCGATCTCGTCGGGCGCGCCGGTACAGCACGCTTCGAAGAAGGCATTCTCATCGATCAGGGCCTTGCAGATAAATTCCGCGTCGAGCAACTCCATCCGGAGGTGTTTGAAGCCGCATGCCTGAAGGCAGGACAACCGCTTACTCTGCGTCGGCACGAGGGCTACGATCACGGCTATTACTTCATCGAGACCTTTATCGAAGATCACATCGCGCATCACGCCCGCGCCTTGTCGCTCACGCCAGCCTAGGGCCTGTTCACGCTAATTACAGGCTTGCGAACGTGCCTTGCCGGCCGCAGGACAAGGAGAGAGGAGGCGCAATAGCCGTAGCTATTGCAACGACGAACGACGCCGTAATGCGGCCGGCAAGGCACGCTCCCCTGGTTGTCGGAATCCTTCGTGGGGCTGGCCACCAGAAGGGCCGATCGCCGCGTCATGCTCCTTGTGAATACGTCGAGTATTCCCTTCGTCCCATTCCTTGCGCTCGGCCCTTCTGGTGGCCAGCGCAAGCCTGTAATTAGCGTGAACAG